>CALMKG010000217.1 GCA_937867175.1 uncultured Propionibacterium sp.
GATGTCGTCGATGGTCTACGGCATGCAGATCGCCAGTTCGGTGATCGAGGAGAAGCAATCCCGCATCGTGGAGATCTTGGTGGCGGTCATCCCGGTCCGCCAGCTGCTGACCGGCAAAGTGGTCGGCAACACGGTGATCGCCTTCGCCCAGATGGTCCTACTGCTCGGGGTGGCCCTGCTCGGGGTCAACCTCACCCCGTTGAGTGGGTCTCTGCCGCACCTGTCCAGCGCGGTGGGCTGGTTCCTGCTCTTCTTCTTGGCCGGCTTCCTCGCGCTGGCCTGCATTTGGGCTGCAGCCGGCGCGCTGGGCACCCGCGCTGAGGACCTCAACCAGACCTCGCAGCCGCTGACTTGGCTTCTGGTCATGGCCTATTTCGTGGGATTCATGGTCACCGGCACCGCCCGCGTGGTGCTCAGCTTCGTGCCGATCATCTCCAGCATCCTCATGCCGGTCCGAATCGTCGAAGGGACCGCTGACTGGTGGGAACCGGTGGTTGCGCTGCTGATCAACCTGGTCTTCGCGGTCGCCATGGTACTGCTGGGCGAACGGATCTACCGTCGAGCGCTGCTGCAGACGCAGGGCCGCCTGACGTACCGGCAGGCCCTGACGCTGAACGACGACTAGACCAACTGCAATGTGGTGACGCAAGTGGCGTCCTGCTCACCGGTGGTGAACGAGACGCTGCCCTGCTTACCGCCCTGGTCAACGGTGATGGTGCCGGCCGAGCCCTTGGGCACCCAGTAGCCGACGAAACCGTTCGTCCACGTGACGGCCTCCTCGTCGACCAGCGCTTCGCCGCCAACAGTGGTGATGGTCACGTGCACAGCCTCGCCCACGAGTTCGCCTTGGCAGGTACCGAGACTGTGGAAATGGCATTCATGGCTGCGGTCGAGGAACGGCGCGATGGCCAGGTAGAACTTGTCGTCGGGCAGGGGCAGGATTGCTTCCTGGCTGCCGTCGGTGAGCAGTAGTTGGTCGGGCCGCACCGAGCCGCCCAGCTGGGTGGGACGTGGCTGGGTCGAACGGTCGAGTTGATCGATCACTTGCTCGGCACTCATACCGGTCAGGCCATAGCGGTCCAGCAGGTCACCGGACGACCCGGCACTCGGGTCGGTGGTGGTGGGTTGGCTGCCGCAGCCGACCAACAGCACGACGGCAGCGCACAGTGCAGCGAATATCTTGATGAGCTTCAAGGGTTCAGTACCTCTCAGTTGGTGGTGTGGCCCCGAACCCTCTCACCCTTCGCCTTGGCCGTCGCGCGCAAGTCGTCCTGGAAGGCGATCATCTTCTGGGCCAGTTCGGGGTGAGCCACGCCAAGAATACGTACCGCCAGCAATCCGGCATTGCGCGCTCCCCCGATTGCCACCGTCGCGACCGGCACACCGGCCGGCATCTGGACTATCGACAACAGCGAATCCATGCCGTCCAGGTACTTCAGCGGCACCGGGACGCCTATCACCGGCAGCGGCGTCACCGCAGCCAACATGCCAGGCAGGTGCGCGGCACCGCCGGCGCCGGCGATGATGCAGCGCAATCCCCTGGAGTGGGCGTGCCGGCCGTAGTCGATCATCTCCTCCGGCATCCGGTGTGCCGAGACGACGTCGGCCTCGTAGCCGACTCCGAACTCGAGCAGGGCTTGCGCGGCTGGTTCCATCGTCGGCCAGTCCGAATCCGAGCCCATCACAATCCCAACCTGGGGCCTGCCCATCATCCCTCCCTGATCTCGCCCATCAAGTAACGCGCAGCGTGCTGGGCGCGGCCACGCACCTCGTCCAAATCGTCGCCGTAGCACACGACGTGTCCGACCTTGCGTCCGGGACGC
Source organism: uncultured Propionibacterium sp. (assembly GCA_937867175.1). Classification (GTDB taxonomy): domain Bacteria; phylum Actinomycetota; class Actinomycetes; order Propionibacteriales; family Propionibacteriaceae; genus Brooklawnia. The sequence goes on from CALMKG010000217.1 coordinate 1,824, forward strand.
AACTGCTTGCCGTAGAACTCGACGCGAAGTCGCGGGTCACGGGCGAAGCAGTGCAGCAATTCGCTGGTTAGGTCGTCGACGCCGCCGCCGAGCACGTTGACCATCATGCACCACGGGTCGCGGGCGCGTGGGTCGCCCAGCGGCAGATCGAGAACCGCGCGCAGATGGTTCTCGAATTGGCTGGTGTGCGCGCCGTCGATCGTCCAGTGGCCGGTGTTGTGCGGGCGCATGGCCAATTCGTTGATCACGACCGAGCCATCGCGGCGCTGCATCAATTCGACCGCGAGCACGCCAACCACCTGCAGTTCGTCGGCGATGTCGAGGCCGAGTCTGCTGATCTCGGCGGCTCGCGCAGGGGCCAACCCGGGTGCGGGGGTGATGGTCTCGCGGCAAACGCCCTCGCGTTGCACGGTCTCGGTGACTGGGTAGCAGACCGCCTGACCCGATGCAGAGCGCACGACCAGGACCGACAGTTCCCGTGCGAAGTCGATGAATTCCTCGCCGATGATCTCGACCAGCTCACCTGCCGAGGCGTCCTTGGACTCGTCGAACGGCTGGTTGCAGTCCTGCGGCCCTGCCAGCTTCCACACGCCATGCCCGTCGTAGCCACCGCGGGACGCCTTGGCGACGATCGGCCAGCCCATCTCATCGCCGAACCGCTGCAGGGTCGCAGCGTCGGGGCAGTGCCGCCAAATCGGGGCTGGCGCAGCGAGCGCGCGGGTCAGGCGTTGGCGCATCAACAGTTTGTCCTGAGCGTGCTCCAGTGCGTCCGGCCCGGGACGTACCAGCGTGCCCTCAGCGGCCAGATCGCGCAGGATGCGGGTGGGTACATGCTCGTGATCGAAGGTGATCACGTCGCAGCCGGCGGCGAACTCGCGCACCGTTGCGTCGTCGGTGTAGTCGCCGACCACCACGTCCTTGATCACCCGTGCCGCCCCGACGTCGGGGCCCTCGGCCAGCAAGCGCAGGTTCACGCCCAATGAGATGGCTGGTGCGTACATCATGCGGGCCAGTTGGCCCCCGCCGATCACGCCGATGGTGGTGGTGCGACTCACCCGGCCAGCCTAGCGGCCGTGCCATGATGGCCCCATGACGACGCACATCGTGACCTTGGGTGGTGGCGGCTTCTCAATGTCGCGCGACGGCTCCCCGACCAATCTCGACCGCTACTTGGTCGAATTGACCGGACGCCGCGCGCCGATGGTCTGTTTCGCCCCGACTGCCTCGGCGGACGACGCCTCGTACATCCGCAGATTCCTCACCGCCTACGGTTCGCTGGGGGTCCGGACGATGGTCCTCACCTTGTGGACCGACGCGGCGGCCTCTGTTGCCCGACTCCCGGAGGCCGACCTCGTGCTGGTCGGCGCCGGCTCCACGGCGAACCTGCTTGCCTTGTGGCGGGTACATGGAGTCGACCGGGTGCTCACTGAGATGATCTCCCGAGAACGCACCACTGTGCTGGGCGGACTGTCGGCGGGCGCATCCTGCTGGTACCAAGGTTGCGTCACCGATTCGTTCGGCGATGTGCGGGCCTGGCCGCACGGGCTTGGGGCGCTGCCCGGCAGTTTCTGCCCGCACTGGAACGGCGAAGCCGAACGTCAGCCGGTCTTCACCGAGGCGGTGGCCGACGGGCTACTACCCAGCGGCTATGCGGCCGACGACGGTGCGGGCCTGCACTGGGTTGACGGCCAACTGCGGGGGGCGATCGCCGAGCGGGAGGGGGCCCGGGTGGCCCGTTTCACCGCCAGCGACGAGCCCGCCAGCGGCGGGCTGGTGATTGAGCAGCTCACCCCCGAAGTCCTCTAGCCAACGCGGCGCTGATCTGGGCGAAGATGGCGTCGTGGTCCAACTCTCCCGCGGTGTCGACCAGCCATCTGGGCTCCCCACCCCAGGCTTCGGTTTCGGCGTAGCGAACCACCACGTCGTCGAAGGTGAGCCGCGGCAGCCCCGGTACGGCCGGTCGGCCGGTCAGCCGTTCGGCGTGGGCAGTCAGATCGGTGCAGACCACCTCGACGAACAGCAGCGGGACGCCGTACTGCGCAGCTAAGGCCGTCCACATCTGCCGGGCATAGGTCACGTAGTTGGCGGCGTCCACGATGACGTGCTGGCCGAGATCGAGATTGGCGCGGGCTACCTGCTCGGCGACCAGGTAGGCGGCAAGCCCGGTCGCAAAGGAGCGCTCGAACTCGGCCCGCAGCAGGGCTGACTCCACCTCGTCCACATTCACCAGCACAGCTGGCAAGCGCGCCGCCAGCCCCCGCGCGACCGTGGTCTTGCCGACACCCGGCAGTCCTGCCATCGCGATCAACGCCACGGTTCCTCCGGTTCGGTACGGGGCGCCACATCGGCGACCAACTCGCTGACCGCCTGGTACATGTCCTTGATGCGGGGCAGGTTGTTCAGCCGCAGCAGGTGGCCGGCGACGGTGGTGAGCAACAGCGTGCCGGACCCGAAGCCGAGGTCACCGGGACGGCGGCGATAGGTCACGTCGACCACCCGGTTCAGCGGCAGGTCGTGGCCGGTGCGCCCCAGGATTCCGCTTCGGGTGCGCAGCCGCTGGGTGGTCAGCGTGGTGCTGGTGGACGCCCACCGCGCCAGCGGGTTCACCACGAGCAACAAGACCAACGCCACCCCAACGCCGGCAACCACCGGGTGGCCCCACTGGCGGTCGTCCTCCGGCACGACGGCGAGCCCCACCCCGGCCAAGGCCGAGATGATCAGCAGTGCCACCACCGGCCAGATCAACACGCGGGCATGGGGGCGGGTCGTGGTCACCAATTCCTCGCCTTGGTTGAGCTTCATCTCAGGTGCACCACGTCTCCGGCCGCAAACGCCTCCACCTTGTCGCCGAAGGCGACCAGCAGTTCGCCATTCTCACCGACTCCAACCGCTTGCCCGACCACGGAAGCTCGCTCAGCTGCCTGCTCGTCCAGATGGACGCGCACCCGCCGGCCGATCGTCGAGCAACCGGCTGCGTACTCCGCCCGCAGGTCGCTGCCGCCGTCCCAGCGATCAGCGAGGTCGGCCAGCCGACTGAGGACGGCCGCCAGCAGTGCGCTCTTGTCGGTGGGCAGACCGGCCATCATCAGGCTGGTGGCACGCGGCACCGGCAATTCAGCCGGGGCCGTCGAGACGTTGATTCCCCAGCCGCAGATCGCTGCATCACCCGAGTCTGTAACTACCCGCTCCGACAGGATGCCGCAGACCTTCTTCTGGTCGATCAGTACGTCGTTCGGCCACTTGAGAGTGACCCGGTCACCGCCACCCAGGTCGCGGATGCCGTCGGCCACCGCGAGGCCCACCAACAGCGACAGCCAGCCCCAGTCCAGGGCGGGACGCCGCGGTCGCAGCAAGACCGAAGTCGCCACCGACACACCTGGCGGCGACGTCCAGGTCCGCTCGAACCGGCCGCGCCCGGCGTCCTGGTGCTCGGCGACGAGCACGGCGCCGGCGGCTTCACCACGCCTGGCTGCGGCGGTCATGTCGCTGTTCGTCGAACCGGTGGATCGGATACAGCGGACCCGCCAAGATGAATCTGGCCCAAGCAGGGCGATGATCCGGTCGGCATTGGCGGGCGGCGAAGCTGGCATACGGCTATCTTGGTCGGCATGGAGGTCGACATCAAAACCACGGCCGGCAAGCTGGCTGACCTCGGGATGCGGATGGACGAGGCCGTCCACGCCTCAGGTGCGCAGGCGGTGGTGAAGCAGCATGCGCGCGGCAAGCTGACCGCCCGGGAACGCATCCACGCCCTGCTCGACGAGGGCACCTTCTCCGAGATGGACGAGTTCGCTCGGCACCGCAGCACCGCGTTCGGGCTCGAGAGTCGGCGTCCTTACGGCGACGGCGTGATCATCGGCGTGGGCGCGATACATGGCCGGCCCGTCTGCGTCTTCAGTCAGGACGTGGGCATCTTCGGCGGCTCGCTGGGTGAGGTCTACGGCACCAAGATCGCCAAGATCATCGATTTCGCCACCACCACTGGCTGCCCGCTGATCGGGATCAATGAGGGCGGCGGCGCCCGCATTCAAGAAGGCGTCGGCTCACTCGGCGCCTACGGCGACATCTTCCTTCGCAACGTTCACGCCTCCGGGGTCATCCCCCAGATCAGCTTGATCATGGGGGCAGCGGCCGGCGGGCACGTCTACTCCCCCGCACTGACCGACTTCGTCGTCATGGTCGACCAGACCAGTCAGATGTTCATCACCGGCCCCGAGGTGATCCGCACCGTCACCGGCGAGGACGTCTCGATGGAGGAGTTGGGTGGCGGTCGCACCCACAACACCAAATCAGGCAACGCGCACTACTTGGCGGCCGACGAAGCCGATGCGTTGGAGTACGTTCGGGAGTTGATCACCTACCTGCCGCAGAACAACCTGGAGGACGCCCCGGTCTACGAGTTCGCCGAGACCGCCGACCTGGACTTCACCGACCACGATCGCAAACTGGACACACTGATTCCGGACAATCCCTCGCACGCCTATGACATGCGTGATGTCATCCGGACCGTGGTCGACGAGGACGAGTTCCTGGAGATCATGGCGTTGTACGCACCCAACATCATCTGCGGCTTCGCCCGCATCGAGGGACGCAGCATCGGCATCGTTGCCAACCAGCCGCTGGTGCTGGCCGGCTGTCTGGACACCAAGGCGTCCGAGAAGGCGGCCCGCTTCGTCCGCACCTGCGACGCGTTCAACGTCCCGGTACTCACCTTCGTCGATGTGCCGGGCTTCCTCCCCGGCGTCGAGCAGGAGTACGACGGCATCATCCGGCGGGGCGCCAAGTTGATCTACGCCTACGCCGAGGCCACCGTCCCGCTGATGACCGTCATCACCCGCAAGGCTTACGGTGGTGCCTACATCGTGATGGGCTCCAAGCACCTGGGCGCCGACGTCAACCTGGCCTGGCCGACCGCACAGATCGCGGTGATGGGCGCCGAGGGTGCGGTGAAGATCCTCTACCGCAAAGAGCTCGCGTCGGCCGAAGACCCGGCCGCCGCCAACGCCGAGTTGCTGGACCGATACAACCTGGAACTGGCGAACCCCTACCTGGCAGCTGAGCGCGGATACGTCGACCAGGTCATCCACCCGCACGAGACCCGCTCGCAGGTGATCCGGTTCCTGCGGCTGCTGCGCACCAAACGCGACACATTGCCGCCCAAGAAGCACGGGAACATCCCGCTATGAGTGCCCACGATGCCATCGCCACCTTCGAGGTGGTGCGCGGCCACCCCGACGAGGACGAACTGGCGGCGGCGGTGGTCGTCCTGGCGGCCGCCTTGGCCGAGCCGGGCCCGGCGCGTCCCAACACTGACCGCCCGATCGCGGGCGGCTGGAACTCGTACTGGCGCAAGGTCCGCGAGCCCTTCGTCCATGGCCCCGAGGCCTGGGTGGGCAGCCTGCGTTGAGCGGGCACCGGTCTCCTCCCGAGCAGCGGAAATGCGCCGTTCCCGCCACAGGAAACCAGCCATCCATTTGAATTGTGACCATCCGAACCAACAGTCAGGAGTCCCCCATGACCGCCGTTGACGACATCCTCGGCAGGCCGTGATGACCGGTCATCTGCGAGTTCCGCAGCCGCGGCGGGTGATCCTGGCCTCCGCCTCGCCCGCCAGGTTGCACAGCCTGCGCCAAGCCGGTCTGGACCCTGAGGTGATCGTCCCCCAGGTGGACGAGGGATCACTGCATCTGCCGGGGGCGCCCGAGTTGACGACCGCACGGGCTCGAATGAAAGGCGAGGCGGCACTGGAGTCGCTGCGTGAGCGCGGCGAGTTGGACGAACCGCTCGTCCTGTTGGCCTGTGACTCGATGCTGGAGATCGAGGGACGCGTCCACGGCAAGCCGGGCACCCCGGAGGCAGCCGTCGTCCGCTGGTATCGCATGCGCGGTCGCCAAGGGCTGCTCTACACCGGGCACTACGTCGCCTTGGTGCTCAGCCCCGAAGATGTGCGTCACCAGGTTCGGGTGGCCGCGACCGGGGTGACGTTCGCCGATCTGACCGACGCCGAGATCGCCGCCTACGCTGCCACCGGTGAACCCCAGCGCGTGGCCGGCGCATTTACGATCGACGGGTACGGGGGCGCGTTCGTGACCCGGATCACCGGTGACCCCCACAACGTGGTCGGCATCTCGCTGCCATTGGTGCGCCAGATGCTGCTCGACCTGGGGATGGCCTGGCACCTGCTGTGGCGGACCCCCGAATCCGGTTGATCAGATCCAGTCGTAGCGCTTGAACATCACGTACAGCACCACCACCGCGACCACGACGATGCCAAGCGCCAGCCACAGTCCCAACGGCTGCCCGAAGCCCAGATACGGCACGTTCATGCCGAACCAGCCGGTGACCAGGGTGGGCACCGCGATGATCGCCGCCCAACCCGACAGCTTCTTCATCACCACGTTGAGCCGCATGTCGTTGAGCGACAGGTTGGTCTCAAAGACGCTGCCGACCAGGTCACGCAACGATTCGGTCCACTCCGCCTCCCGCTGCACATGGTCATAGAGGTCGTCGAAGTAGTAGCGCAGCCGCTCGTCCCACCCCATGGCGTGACCGTGCCGGACCACCACATTGACCACATCACGCATGGGCAGCACCAATCTGCGCACCTCCACCAGTTCGCGGCGCAACTGGTAGGCCCGTCGGGAGACCTGCCGAGTCTGCGGCTTCTCGGCGAAGAGCAGGTCCTCCAAGGCCTCCATGCCGTCGTCGAGTTGTCCGGTGACCTCGTCGTGCGCGTCGACGATGACGTCCAGCAGCGTGTGCAGCAGGCCGCCGACCCCGAACTGAACCAGCCCGGGGTCGGCGTCCCACCTCCGCACCAAGGTGGCGACATCGAAACCGTCATCGGTGCGGACCGTGATCAACCCGTTGGGCACCATGAACGCCGACACGCGGGTCGCCCGAACCCTCGATTCGAAGCCCGGCACGTCGACCAGCCGGACGGAGTAGGCCTGCACGAACACGTGCTCGGCGTGCCAGACGGCCTTCGGCCGCTCTTGGGGGGCCAGCGCATCCTCAACCGCGTGGGAACTGAAGTTCAACTCGCCGGCCAGCCGGTCCAGCAGCTCGGGCGTCGGCTCGCACAGATCGAACCAAACCAGCACATTCGGGTCGGCGAGGTACCGGTCGAGGGCGTCCAACTCGAAGTCGGACGCGATCAACTGCCCGTCCCGCCAGACCCGCGAGCTCATCTGGGCAGTCCCTCCAGCACCACGTCGGC
>CALMKG010000218.1 GCA_937867175.1 uncultured Propionibacterium sp.
GTTGGTTTCCTGAGTCATGAGAACGGTCGCTACTCTTTCGCGTACCTGCGCCGCGAACTGCAGCAGCCAGAGTTTCGCCCGCTACCCGGGCTGACGAGGGCTGTGGCTGCCCCGATCGAAGCGGACACTCTGTTTCCGCTGTTCGCCGAGCGTGTCATATCTTCCCGTCGCCCCGACCGCGAGGTGTCATTGACCGCGCTCGGCTTGCCGTTGGATGCGGCACCGATGGAAGTCTTGGCCAGGTCACACGGTCATCGAGTCGGCGACACGATCGAACTCCTACCCGCTCCCGAGGCTTCAGCCGGACAAACGGTCCAGTTCACCTTCCTGACCCACGGCGTCCGCTACTTGGCGCCGAGCGAGCAGGACAAGATAGCCATGCTGCAACACGGTGATCCCTTGAGGCTTGTCGAAGACTCCCAGAACCCAGCGAATCCGCGGGCCCTGCTGGTGACTGCCAGCGATGGAATCCGGCTGGGGTGGGTGCCCGACCCGTTGATCGACATCATCAACGCCATTGAGAACCCCGACTTGAGGGTCGAGCGCGCCAACAAGCCGGACGTGGGGTACCACTTCCGGCTTCTCGTGCGGCTCGCGGGAGTTGTCCGCGAAAGCAAGGGACTGTTCTCGGGTCCCGACTGGGAGACCAACTGAGATCCGGCCCGGTAACGCGGGTGGATCAGGCTGAGTTAGCGCGAGCGGATCAACGATCTGGCGCTCATCGTGCCACGAGAGAGGCTTCGGCGTAGGGGAAGGGTGCGATGACGCGGTGCCGTCCCTTCTGCGCCTGGTAGATCGGCTGGGCTTGGGCGATCGAGGCATCCAGGGTGTTGTCCAAGAGGGTGCGCGGCGACTGAGTTGGGTCATTCATCCAGTAGGTGCCGTTGACTCCGCGATGGAGCACTCTTTCCCGTCCTGTTCACATAAAATGAACACATGCCTGAAATGAACACGTCGGATCGGCTCGAGCACCAGGCGCGCCGGTTGGGCCTGCGGACGGTTCGGCACGCCGGCGGCCAAATGCTGGTCCGTCTAGGCAGTGACGACCCGGGCGTCACCCTGGTCACCATCGAGGGGCCCCAAGCCAACGTGAGCCCACAAGATTGGCAACGCCTGCAAACCGCTCACCCGGGCAGTTTGGCGATCGGGCAGCAGTACGTGAACCCACGCCAGGCCGAGCGCTACCGACAGCTGGGCATCCCCTACCTCGACACCGCCGGCAACGCCTGGCTCGACCTGGCCGGACTCAAGATCTGGGTCGAAGGCAAACCGCGACCAGTCGAAACCACGCCCCGGACACCGCTGCCCCGTGCGTTCACCCGGACCGGCGCCAGACTGGTCTTCGTCCTGCTCGTGCGCGACGAGTACATCAAGGCACCGATGCGCACGCTCGCCAGAGCTGCCGGCATATCCCTGGGATCAGTGCAGCAGGCGCTACAAGACCTGGACCATCGCGGATACCTGGCCGACGGCGTGACCGGCCGAACCAGGCTGCGTCGCCGTGATGACCTGATC
>CALMKG010000219.1 GCA_937867175.1 uncultured Propionibacterium sp.
GCCTGCCAGTAGGCGTCCATCTGATCGTTCTGCAGCGCCTTACCCAGCTCGGCCATGATCTCGGCGTCCACGACATCGATCGACTGACCGTCGTCAGAGGTGCCGAAGCCAGCGAGTGGGGCCTGCAACTGCCGCAACCCCGAGCTGCCAGTCACCCGCATCGACAACGCAAGCTTGGTCATCTCGGAGCTGGTGAACTCCTCGTTCACGGTGAAGTAGGGCGCAATGGTGTTGACCACGTTGTTGAACTTGCCGGGGTCGGCAAGCACATCTGGGGTGAGCATCTGACGCGTCACCGCCATCACCACCTCGCGCTGCCGGCGCGCGCGGTCGAGGTCACCGTTGGGAAGGTTGTAGCGCTCCCGGCTGAAGGCCAGTGCCGACGTCCCGTCCAGTTCGATGTAGCCGGCAGGGAACCGTTCGGACGCGGCATGGTTGTACACGTTGATGCCGCCGATCGCGTCCACCACCTGGACGAAGCCTTCGAAGTCGATGATCGACGTGTGGCTCACGTGCGCACCGGTCAGTTCCTCAATGGTCTGGACGGTGAGCGGCATGCCACCCCAGGCGTAGGCCGCGTTGATCTTGGCCATGCCGTGTCCCGGCACGTTCACCCACAGGTCGCGAGGGAACGAGATCAGGTAGACGGTCTTCCGGTCGCCGCTGATGTGCGCCATCATCAGCACGTCCGAGCGGCCTTGGTCGCCTTCGCCGCGGGAATCGGTTCCCATGATCAAGATGTTGACGGGAGCTTGCTTGCCGTCCTCGGCGGTGGGGGCCGGGGGACGCTCACCCTGCGGCAGCAGGGGTTGGCGCTGCATGTGGTTCATGGCGTCATTGGCCGACTTCACGTAGAAGCCCACGATCACCGCCACCGCCAGCAGCACGAAGCCAAGGATGCCGGCCGTCACCCCGAGGGCGACGCGGTTCCGCTTGCGGCGCGTCTTCACGTCTTGGGCCGTGTCTTGCTGCTCGGGAAGCAGGTACTCGGCGTCGGGGCGGTCGGCTGAATCGGCGGACGCCCGGGCGCTGCCGGCTGTCGGCGTTTCCTCGGTGCCGTCGTGGGGCACCTCGGACGCACGACGTGGCATCATCCCGGGCGTTTCGTCGTTTGCCATATCTCAATCCCCCGATCTTGGACAGTGCGGCCCAGTATAAACCGGGCCGCACTGTGGCCAGTCTCGGCGTAACTTGGCGTCAGTGCGTGGTGTGCTGGTTCGTCACCGCGATCGCCACGTTGTGGCCGCCAAAGCCGAACGAGTTGTTCAGCGCTGCCAGCGGGCCGTCCGGCAGCTCACGCTTGGTGTTGGCGGCGATGTTGATGCCGAGATCGGGCTCGGGGTTGTCCAGGTTGATGGTCGGCGGTACCACCCGCTCGCGCAGTGCCATCACCGTCGCAAAGGTCTCCAGCGCGCCAGCGCCACCCAGCAAGTGCCCGGTCATCGACTTGGTGCTGGTGACGATCGCTTCGTCTGCGGCGTCGCCCAGCGCGGTGCGGATCGACTTCGCTTCGGTGATGTCACCCTGAGGGGTGGACGTGCCGTGGGCATTGACGTGTTTGATGTCGGAGGGCTGCAGGCCGCTGTGGCGCATCGCCTTGACCATCGCCGACAGCTGCCCCGAACCGGACGGCTCCGGCTGCACCAGGTCGTGCGAGTCGGCGCTGATGCCGGAACCGGCGAGCGTGCCGTAGATCTTGGCGCCGCGGGCCTGCGCGGATTCGAGCGTCTCGATGACCATCATCACCGCGCCCTCACCGATCACGAAGCCGTCCCGGTCGACGTCCCACGGACGCGAGGCCCGCTCCGGTTCATCGTTTCGGCGGCTGAGCGCCTGCATCTGGGCGAAGGCGGCGATCGGCATGGCGTGGATGACGGCTTCCGATCCGCCCACCACCGCGACGTCGGCCTCGCCGAGTCGCAGCATGTTCGCACCCAAGGCGATGGCCTCGTTGGACGAGGCACACGCCGAGACCGGCGCATGCACGCCCGCCTTGGCCTTGACCAGCAGGCCGACGTGGGCGGCAGGGGCGTTGGCCATCAGCATCGGGACGGTGAACGGGCTCACCCGGCGGATGCCCTTCGCCTGTTGCACGTCCCACGCCTCCAGGGTGCTGACCAGCCCGCCGATGCCGGTGCCGACCGAGACGCCGAGGCGCTCCGGGTCGGTCTGGTTCTGCTCGCCGAGGCCGAAGCCGGCGTCCGACCAGGCCTCACGGGCGGCCACCAGGGCGAGTTGGCTGACGCGGTCCATGCGGCGCGCCTCCACCCGGGGGATCCACGGGGTGAGGTCGGTCTTCACCGGGCCTGCGATCTGGACGGGCAGGTCTTTTGCCCACTCGGTCTCGATGCGGCGGATGCCGCTGCGTCCGTCAAGCAAGGCCTGCCAGGTAGTTGCTGCGTCATCGCCCAACGGGGTGATGGCGCCGAAACCGGTGATGACGACTTCGGTCATGTGGTTCTCCCGAGTGTGAGGAAGTCTTGCGGATTTGCGGGCTCGGCGGTCCGGCAAGGGGGGTCTAGCGGACCGCCGAGCTTGGGGGTGGGTGTCTGGTGGGCGGTTCGGGTCAGGCCTGGGCGCGCTCGATGTAGGAGACGGCGTCGCCGACGGTCTTGAGGTCCTTGGCGTCCTCATCGGGGATGGAGACCCCGAAGGCCTCCTCGCAGGCGTAGATGATCTCGACCATTGACAACGAGTCGACGTCCAGGTCGTCGACGAAGTTCTTGTCGAGCTGCACGTCGGTCTGGTCGACACCGGCAACGTCGTTGACGATGTCGGCGAGCTGGGTGCGGATTTCTTCGGTGGTAGCCATTTTCTTTGTTTCCTCTTCTTGTTTGGTGTTGGTCAGGTTGTTGGTTGTTGGGCGGTCAGGGTAGGACGACGACTTGGCCGGCGTAGACCAGCCCCGCGCCGAAGCCTATGACCAGGGCAGTGTCGCCGGATTTGGCGTCGCCCGACTCGAGCAGGGCCTCCATCGCGATCGGGATGGAAGCCGCCGACGAGTTGCCCATCTGCCGGATGTCGCGGCTGATCACGACCGATTCCGGCAAGTGCATGCGGCGAAGCATCGAGTCGGTGATGCGGTTGTTCGCCTGGTGGGGGATGAAGACGTCAAGTTCCTCCGGCTTCAGCCCGGCTGCCTCCAGCGCCTCGGCGGTCTTCTCGGCGATGAAGGTGGTCGCCCAGCGGAAGACCTTGTTGCCCTCCATGTGGATGACCGGCTTCTTGCCAGAAGCGAACGCTTCGTTCCAGTCATCCGACCAGATGACGTCGGCGGACTCGCCGTCCGAACCCCAAACCACCGGGCCGATGCCCGGAGTCTCGCTGGGCCCGACCACCACGGCGCCGGCGCCGTCCCCGAACAGGAACGCGGTACCGCGGTCGGTGAAGTCGGTCTGCCGGGTCAGTATCTCAACTCCGACGACCAGCACGTTCTTGGCCGTACCGGTGCGAACCATGGAGTCGGCCAGGCTGACGCCATAGCAGAAGCCCGCGCAGGCAGCGCTCAGGTCGGTGGCGGCAGGGTCTTTGAGGCCGAGGCCGGCCGCCACCGAAACCGCCAGTGAGGGGAACTGCCGGGTGTGTGAGCCGGTCGCCACCAGCACCGCGTTGATCTGCGCGGGATCGATGCCGGAGCGTTCGATGGCCTTGCGGCTGGCCGCGAGCGCCATCGACAGCGGGGTCTGATCCTCGGTCGCCCACCGGCGCTCGACAATGCCAGTGCGTTGCTGGATCCACTCGTCGGACGAGTCGATGATCGTGCACATCTCGGCGTTGTCGACGACCCGGTTGCCCCGTTCGCCGCCCACACCGTAGATGCGCGAGTAGGGGGCACCTTGGGATGCCTTGATCGTGGCGCTCATTATCCTCATTTCTGGCCGGCGTGGCTCGCACAGAACGCGCGCGCCTCGTCCAGCTGGTCGGGAGTATTCAGGTTGAACAGCTCGACGTCTTTCAGGTTCCGTTTGGCGATGCCGGTCAAGGTGCCGGCGGGAGCCAGCTCGAGGAGCCCGGTGATGCCGAGGGAGGTCATGGTGTTCATGCACTGGTCCCAACGCACCGGGTTCGTGACCTGGTTGACCATGCGCGACAGGTAGTCGGCGCCCGACTCGACAACCTCACCGTCGCGGTTCGACAGCAGCCGGGTGAGCGGGGTTGCGGTCGGGATCGAGCGGGCCAGCAGCTCGAGCCGTGCCTTCGCGGGAGCCATGTGGACGGTGTGGAAGGCGCCGGCCACCTGCAGTGGGATGACTCGCGCGCGGGCCGGCGGGTTGTCTGCCAACTGCTGAAGCTGCTCAAGGGTGCCGGCGGCGACCACTTGGCCTGAGCCGTTGTTGTTGGCGGCGACCAAGCCAGCGGCCTCAATGGCGGCGAGCACTTCGTCCGGCTTGCCGGCCACGACCGCCGACATCCCGGTGGGC
>CALMKG010000220.1 GCA_937867175.1 uncultured Propionibacterium sp.
GCGGGTGCGTTGTCTCCGACTGCGAGCTGACTCATGTCCACACCCTAGGGCATCGGGTCGGACCCGTGCGCCGACTCCGCGGTTGGGCATAGGCTGGGACGCAGTATCACCAGCCAACCGCAGTGGAGGACGCCGTGGCCTCGAAGGAACGCACCCCCGAACAGATTCGCGCAGAGATCGCCGCCTCACGGCACGCGATGACCGTTGGTATCGAGGGTCTGGTGTCCGAAGTGCATCCGATTACGCTCAAGAACCGGGCTGTCGACGAGGCCAAGCAGGCCGTCACGGACACCAAGCAGATGATCTACGACACCGTCGACGACACGCGCACCTACTTCGTCGACCGGGGCGGTGTGCGTTGGAACAACGTCGGCACCGTCACACTGATCGTGGTGGGTGCGGTCGTGGTGTTGGCGACCGCCGGGGGAGTGGCCTCGCTGATCCGCAGGATCGGCAAGTGAACCGCGAAGATCGTCTGGACAACGAGGACGTGGAAATCGAGGAGGCCGACCAGGACGAGGCGACCGGTGATCCGGGCGATGCACCGGCGGCGTTGCCGATCCGGATGCTGCACGATCGCGTCTTGGTCGATCCGGACGATGAAGCCGGCGAACGGCGCAGCACCGGTGGCATCGTGATCCCGGCGACCGTGCAGATGGGACGCCGGCTCGCTTGGGCGAAGGTCGTGGCAACCGGCTCGTCGGTTCGTACCGTCAAGTTGGACGACCGGGTGCTCTTCGACCCGGCCGAGCGCTCCGAGGTCGAACTGCATCGGAAGACCTACGTTCTGCTGCGTGAGCGTGACCTGCATGCTGTTGCCGCCGAGCGGCTGCAGGACGGGTCGACCGGGCTCTACCTGTGATCGCTGCCCGCTCGTCCCGATCACGCCTCCGGGCGCCCAAGAAGCAGTGACGGCTCAGCTGGCACAGTTGGCTGCGAAACAGCTGGTGGCATGCGTCCGGCCGACAGTGTCAATGGCCAGCACCTCGACCTGCTGCTTGACCAACAACTCCAGCATGGTGGCCGGTCCGCCGGCGAGGATGGCTGTGGCCATCACGTCTGCCTTGATGATCTCGTCCGCCACCACCGTGACCTGGATGAACCGCGCGTCGGCCGCAGCCGGGGCAACCGGACGCCAGATGTGGTCGCCTCGCTCGGAGTAGCCCGAGGTCGCCAGCGCGCGAAGGCTTGTCGTGAGACTCAAGGCGGTGGCGAGCTTCGTTCGGTCTGAGGGGTCGACGATGCCGGCCACCCACGGCCGCGTTGGTGCCGCGTCCCCCCGGACCAGGAGGTCGCCGCCCACGTTCAGGCACCAGTCGCTGACCCCGGCGTCGTCCAAGATCTCACCGCCGGCGGCGATGGCCCAACCCTTGACGATCCCAGTCAGGTCGATGCCGCCCGACGGTGGGTAGGGGGTGAAGGCGCCGCCGGTTTCCAGATGCCAGTGCTGGGCCGCCGCTTGCACGGCGCGGTATTCGGTGCTGGCCTGTCGCAGGGGGAGTTCGCCGCTGCTGACCAGCCTGGCTTCCGAGCGCGGCTCGTACATGGTGAATCGGGTCTCGAGCCGGTCGAACTCGGCCAGCAGCGCCAGTCGGGTTGTTGCGTCCAAACCGGCGGGAACGGCGAGACTGGCCACCGTCCCCATGGTTTCGAAGACGAAGCGGGTCGGTTCGTCACGTAGCACCGCCCGGTCTGCTCGTCGCCGGGGTGAATCTGCGATGTCGGTCATGCCTGGGCCTCGTCCAGCGCGGATTGCAGGCTGCTCAAGTAGCTCTTAGAAGTCAGGGTGGCGCCCGAGATCGTGTCGACGTGCGCGCTTTGGGCGGTCAGCACCTGGGTGCGCA
>CALMKG010000221.1 GCA_937867175.1 uncultured Propionibacterium sp.
ATCGCCTGCCGCACCTCGTCGAAGATCGCCGTGGGCAACCCGCGCAGCGCGGCGACCCGCTGGTGCAGCGACTGGCGGAAATCGATCTCACCGCGCATGGCGGCGGAAGTGACCGCAGCCACCTCCGCCTCCCGCCCGGCGTGGGCGGCCAGCAACTCGATCACCTCGTCGCGGATCAGCGTGGAGTCGACATCCATCACGACCAGCCGGCGACCTTGCCGGGCCAGCCCGGCCGGCGAGACCGCCACGTCAAAACCCGCCTCGGCGGCGGCCTGCGCAAGCGCCGGACGCAGGTCTGCCACATCGGCATGCGAAACCCAGAATTCGATGGTGGTCATCGGCTGCCGGGACAGCCGGCGGCTGCGGTCGATGTTGCCGCCGTGGTCGGTGATCACCTGGGCCGCCGCGGCCACGTGCCGGGCCAGCAGCGGGCGTCCCAACAACGTGACCACCACTCGCTTGGGACGCGGCGGGTTGTCGCCCATGCCCTCCGAGATGTGCAAGGTCAACCCGAGCCGGGCGCAGGTGCCGGCCAGCCGGTCGGTCAGTTCCGAGATGTCGGCGGGCAGCGAGCCGCCGAGCAGCAGCGCGAGAATGAGCTGCTCCCGAACAACCACTTGCTCGAAGTCGAGCACTTCGGCACCGGCGCGGGCGATCGCGTCCATCAACTGCACCGTCATGCCCGGCCGGTCGACACCGGTGATGGTGGCCGCGAGGGTTTGCAGACCGGGACGCGCAGCTGCGGCCCTGCCGGTCGTCGTGCCGATCTGGCTGGACATGCCGGCGGGCTCAGACCAGGTCGTTGATCATGACCGCCTCTTCGCGGCCGGGGCCGACCCCGATTCCGCTGATCCGGCAACGGATCAGTTCCTCAAGGCGTTTCACGTAGGCCTGACAATTGGCCGGCAACCCGGCGAAGTCGCGGATCTTCGTGATGTTTTCAGACCAGCCCGGCAGAAACTCGAGGATCGGCTTGGCGATCTGGAGTTCGGCCTGCGTCATCGGGTACACGTCGCTGCGTCGGCCGTTGATCTCGTAGGCCACGCATACCGGGATACGTTCCCAACCCGACAGCACGTCGAGCTTGGTGAGGAAGACATCGGTACAGCCATTGACCCGGTTCGCCACCTCGACCACGGGCGCGTCGAACCAGCCGCAGCGCCGGGGACGCCCGGTGGTGGCCCCGTACTCGCCCCCGTCGGTGCGTAACCGTTCGCCGTCGGCGTCGAACAACTCGGTGGGGAACGGACCTTCGCCGACGCGGGTGGTGTAGGCCTTGGCGACGCCGATCACCCGGTCGATGCGGGTGGGGCCGACGCCGGTACCGGTGCAGGCACCGCCGGCGGTCGGGTTGGAGCTGGTGACGTACGGGTAGGTGCCGTGGTCGACGTCCAGATGGTGCGCCTGCGCACCCTCGAAGAGGACGACCTTGCCGGCGTCCAGTTCGTCGTTCAGCAGCCGCGCGGCGTCGACGATGTACGGTCGGATGCGCTCGGCATGGGCGAGCAGTTGGCCGGTCACGAGGTCGGCGTCGATCTCGCGACGGTTGTAGATCTTCACCAGGGTCTGGTTCTTCATCTCGAGCGAGGCGACGACCTTGTCGTGCAGCAGGTCGGCGTCCAGCAGGTCAGCGACCCTGATGCCGACTCGATTGACCTTGTCGGAGTAGGTCGGGCCGATGCCGCGTCCGGTGGTGCCGATCCGCTTCCGGCCCGCGAAACGCTCGGTGACCTTGTCCAGGGTCTGGTGATAGGGCGTGATGAGGTGCGCGTTGGCGCTGATCAGCGGATGTTCGACGACCTCGCCACGGGCAGCCAGCCCATCCAACTCGTGGTAAAGCACGTCAAGGTCGACGACCACGCCGTTCCCGATGACGGTGGTGGCGTTGCGATTGAGAATGCCTGCGGGCAGCAGGTGCATGATGAACTTCTCGCCACCCACCACGACGGTGTGGCCGGCGTTGTTGCCACCGGAGTAGCGCACCACCAGATCGACGTGCTCACCCAGCGCGTCGACCGCCTTGCCCTTGCCCTCGTCACCCCACTGGGTTCCCAACACGATGATGCCCGGCATGCTCAGCCCTTCGTCCAGGCCCCGGGCGACGCCACCCGGAACACAACGGAAGCCCCCTGCACGGCGACCGCAGCAAGAGGCTCTTGCCACGCCACTCTAACGCGGCAGGGGCTGGCCCGGCCAGAGTTCTGATCATCAGACATGCGGGCCAACCCGCTGCCGGAGCGCTTGGCGGTGGCTGGTAGATAGTTGAACATGCTGATTGAAGTCTGGACCGATGTGGTCTGCCCGTTCTGCTATGTCGGCAAGCGCGAACTCGCCTCGGCGCTGGAAGATTTCGCCTACGCCGACGAGGTAGAGGTGGTCTTCAAATCCTTTGAGCTCGATCAATCCGCCGCGATCGAGGGCGAGGAGGTCACCGAGCACCTGATGCGCAAGTACGGCTTGAGCCCGGCCCAGGTCGCAGCCCAGAACGAGCAACTGGCGGCCCGGGCGGCCGAAGCCGGACTGACCTTCAACTGGCGGCAGGCCAGGTCGGCGAACACGCTCGACGCTCACCGGCTGATCAAGCTGGCGGGGACGCAGGGCCTGGCCGACCAGGCGACCGACCTGCTGATGAAGGCCTTCTTCACCGACGGCCAGGTGGTCAGCGACCGTGACGTGCTGGTGGGCATCGGTGCCGAACTCGGGTTGGACGGCGACCGTGTCGAGCAGCTGTTGGACCGGGTGGAATTCGCCGAGGAGGTGCACGCCGACCAGGCAGAGGCCGGACGCTACGGCATCACCGGGGTACCGTTCTTCCTCTTCGAGGGCCAGTGGGCGGTCAGCGGCGCCCAGCCGGCCGAGCTCTTCCTGGACGCGCTCGAGCAGGTCTGGGCCGA
>CALMKG010000222.1 GCA_937867175.1 uncultured Propionibacterium sp.
CATGGTGCGAGTTGGAGTCTTCGGGGCAACCGGTCAGGTCGGCAACGTCATGCGGACGCTGCTTGATGAGCGCAACTATCCGGTGGACGAGATGCGATACTTCGCGTCGTCCCGGTCGGCGGGCAAGAAGCTCGATTGGCGCGGTACCGAGATCACTGTCGAAGACATGGCGACCGCCGACTTCGCCGGTCTCGACATCGCCATCTTCAGCGCCGGCAAGACCGCGTCCAGCGAGTTCGCCCCCAAGGTGGCCGCCGCGGGCGCCGTCGTGGTCGACAACTCCTCGTGCTGGCGGATGGACCCAGACGTGCCGTTGGTGGTCTCCGAAGTGAACCCAGCCGACGCGATCAACCCGCCGAAGGGCATCATCGCCAACCCGAACTGCACCACCATGGCCGCCATGCCGGTGCTGAAGCCGCTCGCCGACGCAGCCGGGCTGCAGCGCTTGATCGTGGCCACCTACCAGGCCACCTCGGGGTCGGGACTGGCCGGCGTCCGTGCGCTGCGTGACCAGACCGCAGCGGCGGTCGAGCAGGACTTCGCCCGACTGGCCTTCGACGGCGGCGCTCTGGCTCCGGTCGACAACGCGCCCTACGTCGCCCCGATCGCGTTCAACGCCGTGCCGTATGCCGGCGCGCTGGTGGACGACGGCTGGCTGGAGACCGATGAGGAGCAGAAGCTCCGCAACGAGTCCCGCAAGATCCTGCACCTGCCGGAACTCGCCGTCTCGGGAACCTGCGTGCGCATCCCGGTATTCACCGGCCACTCCCTGGTGATCAACGCCGAGTTCGAGCGGCCGATCAGCCCGACGGAGGCTACCGCGCTGCTCGCCGAGGCGCCCGGCGTCCAGTTGGTGGAAGTGCCCACGCCACGACAGGCGGCCGGTGCCGATCCGAGCCTGGTGGGACGCATCCGGGTCGACCAATCGGTTCCTGGCGGTCGCGGCTTGGCGATGTTCGTCAGCTGCGACAACCTGCGCAAGGGTGCCGCGTTGAACGCGGTGCAGATCGCCGAGCTTCTGGCGGCCAGGGCCTGAGACGTGGGCGGAGCCAGCGCGGTGCCCGTGGTCGTCATCGGCGGCGGGGTGATGGGCGGCGCGATCGCGTCCGGTCTGGTGCGTGACGGGTGGACGCGGGTGAGCGTGGTCGAGGCAGTCCCGGCTCGCCGCGCGCAACTCGCCGGCGAGTCCGGTCTGAGGGTCGGCGCGGTGCTGGATGAGGTCGTCGACGGTGCACAGGTCGTGGTGCTGGCGGTAAAACCCGCTGACGCCACCAAGGTCTTGGACCAAGCTGCCGGATTGTTGCCGGCCGATGCCCTGGTGCTGTCGGTCTGCGCTGGAGTGGCGATCGCCACCATTGCCGACCATCTGCCCGCCGGGACGCCGATCGTGCGTGTGATGCCCAATACGCCGGCCCAGATCGGTGCCGGGATGGCCGTCCTGTCACCCAACTCGTCCGTCACCGGCGAGCAGTTGGAGCTTGCCGCCCGGCTCATGGGGGCGGTCGGTGAGGTGCTGGTCTTGCCCGAGTCGCGGCAGGACGCGGTCACCGCGGTCAGCGGCTCCGGCCCTGCGTATTTGTTCTACCTCGCCGAGGCGATGATCGAAGCCGGGGTGCAGCTCGGCCTCACCCGTGAACAGTCCGGCATCCTGGTCAGGCAGACCCTGTTGGGCTCGGCGCAGTTGCTGGCGATGGGCGAACACCCGGCAGTCCTGCGTGAGCGAGTCACCTCGCCGGGCGGCACCACCGCTGCCGCGATCCGGCAGTTCGATGCGCATGCTGTGAAGGCTGCCGTCAGCGACGCGATCTGGGCGGCACACGACCGCAGTCGCGGCTGATCCGTCGTCTGGTGGTCGCTGGTTTTCCCTGGGAGTGGCGCGGCGGTAGACTGAGCCGATGTGGTGCCGCGGCATGGTACTGTTCCCGCGTTGAATGCGGGATTGAGCATAAGTCTCCGAAAGGTTCACAGTGGGATCGGTCATCAAGAAGCGTCGCAAGCGCATGGCGAAGAAGAAGCATCGCAAGCTGCTCAAGAAGACGCGAATTCAGCGGCGCCGCGCGGGCCGCTGACCAGCCGCCGAGTAATATGCCCCCGGCGCGACGGCCCCGCTCGTACGTAGCCGCAGACTGGGGGATCTTGGTGTGGCGTCGTGAGTTAAGGCGTTGCGTGCCGTAAGGAGACGTCATGAGTGAGCACCGGGCCGCGATCCCGCTGGATGAGTGTGATCCTGCCGAGGTGACGTCCCGGATTCGGCCGTCGCGTGGCGCGCCCGGGCATGTCGTCTTCGTCGGAACGGGGTTGGGTGGCCCGCTGCGGTTGACCTTGGCCGGATTGCAGACGATCGCGGACGCCGACGTCCTGGTGCTGAGCCCGGAACTGAGTCCAGACCTGCTGGGTGAACCAGAGGTCAGCTGTGACCCGGATGCACCGGTCCTGCTCGCCGCAGTCGATCCGGACCTTGACAAGGTCGCGCAGTTGGCGATGGCCGGATTCTCGGTCGCCTGGCTGGTGGCCGGTGACCCGATGATCGACGGCGAGGCCGAGCCGCTGGCTGTTGGCTTGGTCGATCGGGGCTGCCGTCTCGATGTGGTGCCCGGTCTGCCGAAGGCCACCTTGGCGCTGACTGCTTCGGGGATCAGTGACGGTAACCGACTGTGGTGGATGACCCGCGATCCGGAGTTGGCGGAGGTGCCGCCCAACATCATGGCGCTGCTGCAGGCCGACCAGGTCGCCGAACTCGCCAGACAGGCCCGCGACCGCGGACTGCCGACCGACATGCCCGCGCTGGTGACGGTGAACTACGCCTCCAGCGCCCAGCGGTCCATCGAGACGACCCTCGGTGGGCTGGCGCAGGCTGCGGAAGATTGTGACGGCAGATCCCTTGCAGTCGTGGTGGGAGAAGCTGCCCGCCGGGACCCGAGGCTCAACTGGTACGAGTCCAAGCCGTTGTTCGGCTGGCAGGTGCTCGTGCCACGCACCAAGGGGCTGCCCGGCGCGATCGAGCGACGCCTGGAGCACCACGGCGCCATCCCGGTGCAAATGGCGACCATTTCGGTGCAGCCACCACGCAATCCGCAGCCCATGGAACGAGCCATCCAGGGTCTGGTCGACGGCCGCTTCCAGTGGGTGATCTTCAACTCCGCCAATTCGGTGCGTGCGGTCACCGAGCGGCTCGCTTTGCTCGGACTCGACTCGCGGGCCTTCTCCGGGTTGCGGATCGCCGCCGTGGGTGCCGACACCGTCGAGGCGTTGAACAACTGGGGCATCAGCCCAGACCTGGTGCCTGAAGGTGAGCAGCGCGGCGAGGCACTGGCCGCCGAGTTCCCGGCCTTCGACGACCTGCTCGATCCCATCAACCGCATCCTCATCCCGCGCGCAGAGATCGCCGTCGACGCACTGGTGACGAGCGTGAACGAGCTCGGCTGGGAGGTGGAGGAAGTGATCGCCCACCGTACAGTGCGGGCGGCGCCGCCACCCGCTGAGATCCGCGATGCCATCAAGGGGGGACGCTTCGACGCGGTGGTGTTCAGTTCGGCGTCCACAGTGCGCAACATGGTGGGCATCGCCGGCAAGCCGCACGCCGCCACGGTGGTGGCCGCGGTCGGGCCGGCAACCGTGGCGTCCTGCGAAGAGCACGGGCTGCGCGTCGATGTTGTACCGGAGCACCCCAATCTCGTCGAGCTGGTGGACGCCCTCGCGGAGTTCGCAGACGCCCGGCGCCAAGACCTGATCGCCGGTGGGGAGCCGGTCCGGCGTCCCTCGCAGCGCACCCGCCGCCGCAAGTGATCGGGTCGGTCAGCACCCGAATGAGTCTGACATGATGGCAGTCATGGAGTCCCACGCCCGGCCGCGTCCTGACCATGTCGACCTGTGCATCATCGGTTCGGGATCGGGCCTCAGCCTGATCGACGACGACATCGACGACTGGCAGATCGCGCTGCTGGACAACGGAGTCGGGCCGACCCAGATCTTCGGCGGCACCTGCCTGAACGCCGGCTGCATCCCATCCAAGATGTTGGCCAAGCCGGCCGGGTTCTCGCTGGCACCCGAACAGGCACGCCTGATCAACGCAGACGTCAAGTTCCTCGGCGTCGACCACAAGGCGGCCCAAGCACGGGTCTTCGGACGCACCGACGAAGTCGCCGAGTCGGGGCTGTCGGGTTTGACCGGCCGCAAGAACGTGCAGGTGCTCATCGGCCGGGCGATCTTCGTCGATCAGCACACCATCCGGGTCGGAGGGCGCCAGATCACCGCCGATCGGATCGTCCTCGCGGCCGGCTCACGTCCCCGGATGCCCGAGGTCCCTGGCTTCGACGACCCCTACTTGCAGGCCTTCGTGTACACGTCCGACACGATCATGCGGATCGAGGAGTTGCCGAAGCGGCTGGTGATCTTGGGAGGTGGCGTCGAGGCCGTCGAATTCGGTCACATCTACGCCGGCATGGGCTGCCACGTTTCGATCATCACACGTAGTGAACCACTATTGCGCCATCACGATCAAGAGATCGCCGTCCGCGTCACCGATGCGATGGCCGCCCGGATGGTCTTGAGGCTCAACCAGCAGGTGACCGGCATGGAACCGGGCGATTCCGGCGGGGTGGTGCTCAGCACCCAAGACGCCACCGGCATCGAGTACAGCTATGAGGCGGACGCGGTGCTGGTCTGCCTGGGCCGCATCCCGAATGGTGACCAACTGCGCTTGGAACGGGCCGGTATCGACATCGACCCGCTGGGTTTCGTGCCGACCGACGAGTACCAGCGCACCGCCGTGCCACACATCTGGGCACTCGGAGACGTCTGCTCACCGGTCATGCTCAAGCACCTGGCGAACCGGCAGGCCCGGCTGGTCAAACAGAACCTGCTGGCCGAACGCGACGGGCGCCAGCTGCAGGCCAAGGACGAACGGTTCGTGCCGCAGGGCATCTTCGGCGAGCCGGAAGTCGCCACGGTTGGGCTCACCGAGGCCGAGCTGGACGCTGCCGGCATTGACCACATCAGCTACGTGCATGAATACGCGTGGGTGGCCTACGGTTGGGCGCTGAACGACAAGGGTCACTGTGTGAAGTTGATCAGCGACCCGGCGGCTGAACGATTGCTCGGCGCGCACCTCATCGGGCCCCAGGCGACCACCCTGATCCAGCCGCTGGTGCAGGCCATGACCTTCGGCCAGCGAATCGAGGAAATCGCACGTGCGCCGTACTGGATCCATCCTGCCCTCACCGAGGTGGTCGAGAACGCGCTGCTCGGGCTGCTGCGGTTGGCCGCCGAGAAGCCGACGGAACGCCCATGAAGGCGCTGCGCTGGGCCCTGTTCCCGCTGATCGCTTTCGGGCTGTTGAGTTGCACGCAGCCCCCGTCGGACGCGACAAGCACCTCGGCACAGTCCGTGCCCCGCAGATCCACGATCGACGCCTCGGCGGCGGCGTCGTCCACGGTGGGCGAGGCCACCGAGGCAGCCCTGCCGGCCGCCGGCTGCCTCGACATCGCGCGGCAGCTGAACCTGTCGGAGCAGGTCGGCCAGCTCTACATGATGGCGATCAACCCCGACACCCCGATCGACACCGCGGTCGCCCAGATGCAGGCGTCCGGCGCGGGCGCGGTCATTCTGCTGGGCAACCGCACGGAGCCGCTCACCCAGGTTGCCACCTACACACGGCGGTTGCAGGCCGCCTCCCCGGCGCAGTTCCCGGTTCTGGTGGCGGTCGACCAAGAGGGTGGGCTCGTGCAGCGGCTGCAGGGTCCGGGTTTCGAGACCATTCCGGCGGCGATCGAGCAGGCGCAGGTGCCCGCCGACCAGTTGCGTGCCGACTGGCAGCGCTGGGGCGGCCAGCTGGCGCAGGCCGGGGTGTTGTTCGACCTCGCCCCGGTCGCCGACGTGGTGCCGGCCGACCAGGCCGCCACCAATGAGGCCATCGGGCAGTTGCGTCGTGGCTTCGGCGCGGACGCCGCAGTGGTCTCCGATCGGGTGACTCAGGTGGTCCAAGGACTGGCCTCGGCGGGTGTCGCGAGCAGCGTCAAGCACTTCCCCGGGCTGGGCCAAGTGCCACAGAACACCGACCTCGCCGTCGGCCACGACAACGTCAGCCTGCTCACCGAAGCCGAGTTGGCGCCCTTCCAGGCTGCCATCGATGCCGGTGCGAGTTCGGTCATGGTCTCGTCGGCGATCTACGACCGGGTTGACCCCGCCAACCCGGCGGTCTTCTCGTCCCAGATCGTGACCGGCATCTTGCGCGAGCGGATGGGTTTCGACGGCCTGATCGTCTCCGACGACCTGGGTGTGGCGGCGGCGGTGGCGTCCTACGACGTGTCGACGCGCGGGCTGGCATTCCTGCAGGCCGGGGGAGACCTGGTGATCGTCGCCGATCCCCAGGCCGCCCAAGCCATGGTGGACGCGACGCTGGCCGCCGCCCAGTCCGATCCCGGCTTCGCTGCCGCGCTGACCGACAAGGTGGCTCGGCTGTTCGCAGTCAAGGCCGAAGTCGGCCTGATGACCTGCAGCTGAGACCACCGGTTCGGTGGCAAACTCGGACGCCCGGGGCCTCGCCGGCCTGCCGGGCGCGCCGCTCGAGGGGCGGCAGGATCAGCCGAACTGACCGGTGATGTAGCGTTCGGTGTCCTTCTGGGACGGGTTGGTGAAGATCTTCTCGGTGGCGTCGAACTCGATCAGGTGGCCGGGCTTGCCGGTGCTCTCGATGTTGAAGAAGCCTGTCTTGTCGGAGACCCGGGATGCCTGCTGCATGTTGTGGGTCACGATGACGACGGTGTAGTTCTCCTTCAGCTCCTGGATCAGGTCCTCGATCGCCAGCGTGGAGATCGGGTCGAGCGCCGAGCAGGGCTCGTCCATCAGCAGCACCTCAGGCTGGATCGCGATCGCGCGGGCGATGCACAGCCGCTGCTGCTGGCCGCCCGAAAGGCCGTTGCCGGGCGAGTTGAGGCGGTCCTTCACCTCATTCCACAGGTTGGCGCCGCGCAGCGAGCGCTCGACGACCTCCTCCTTGTGGGCCTTGGGCATCTTGCGGGCGTTCAACTGGATGCCGGCAAGAACGTTGTCGCGGATGCTCATGGTGGGGAACGGGTTCGGTTGTTGGAAGACCATGCCCACCTGCTGGCGGACGCGAACCGGGTCGACGTTGGGTGCGTAGATGTCTTGGCCGTCCAGCAGGACCTTGCCCTCGACCCGCCCCCCGGGGGTGAGCTCCAGCATCCGGTCCAGGCTGCGAAGCACCGTCGATTTGCCGCAACCCGAGGGGCCGATGAAGGCAGTGACGGCGCGCGGCTCAATCACCATGTCGACCCCCTGCACGGCGAGGAAGTCGCCGTAGTAGATGTTGAGGTCCTGCAACTCCATGCGCTTTGCCATAGGTGCGGTCTTTCTGCTTTCTGGTCGGAGGGCGCTCAGCGGTTGATCTTGGGTGCGAAGCGCTTGGCCACGTATCTTCCGATGATGTTGAGGATCATGACGATCAGCACGAGTACCAGCGCGCCGGTCCAGGCGCGGTCGAAGTACGCCTGCTGAGGCCTTCCGGGGCGAGTGTATTCGTAGTATACGAAGACCGGCAGTGCGGTCATCGGGTTCATGCTGCCGGTTGGCAGCGCGTTGGTGTTCATCGAGTCGGTGAAACCCATCGTCACCAGCAGCGGCGCGGTTTCGCCGATGATGCGGGCGATGGCCAGGATGACACCTGAGACGATGCCCGAGATCGAGGTGGGCAGCACCACCTTGACGATCGTGCGCCACCGGGTCACCCCCAAGGCGTAGGACGCCTCGCGAAGGCTGTTCGGCACCAGCCGGATGATCTCTTCGGAGTTGCGCACCACGTACGGCACCATCAGCACCGTCAGCGCCACCGCGCCGGCCAGGCCAGACTTCGACGGGCCGATGACCGTGGAGAACAAGGCGTAGGCGAACAGGCCCGCGACGATCGAGGGGATGCCGGTCATGACGTCGACCAAGAAGGTGATCACCGTCTTCGGCCAGCCCTTGCCGTACTCGACCAGGTAGATCGCGGTGAACAGGCCGACCGGGACGGAGAAGACGGTGGCCAGACCGGTCACGATCAGGGTGCCCATGATCGCGTGCGCGGCACCGCCACCTTCGCCGACGACGTTGCGCTTGGTCTGGGTGAAGAACTGCCAGTCGAAACGGGGCAGCCCCTTGGAGATGACCTCCCACAGCAGCGAGACCAGCGGCACCAGCGCGAGGATGAAGGCACCGAGAATCACGTACCGGGCGACTCGGTTGACGGCACGGCGTTGGCCCTCGACGTTGAACGCCAGGGCGAAGATGCCGATGAGGAACAGCGGCCCGCCCAGCACGATCGCCCCAACCAGGTTGAAGCTACCGAACAGGGCCAGGATGGCGGCTGCCACGGCGATCGAGATGACCAGCAGCCCGAGATCGGTGAACTTGGGCAGTTGCCCCGCGGTGAGGCTCTCCCGTGGCATGTACTGGTCACGCAGCGGCGCGTCGGGCCGGGTGTCGGTGCTCATCTGTTCAGGCCTCCTTGCCGGCGCGCTTGAAAGGCCACTGGAATCCTCGGCCACTTGTGATGGCGCGGCCGACCATGTTGACCACGAAGGTGATGACGAAGAGCACCAGACCGGTGGCGATCAGCTGCGGAACCGCATGCGAGTCGGCCTCCGGGAAGGCCAGTGCGATGTTCGAAGCGATCGTGTTCGGGTTGTTCGAGGTGAGCAACTGGAAGGTGATGTTGCGTCCCCCCGAAAGCACCATGGCGACCGCCATCGTCTCACCGAGGGCACGTCCGAGGCCCAGCATGGACGCAGAGACGACACCGGAGCGACCGAACGGGAAGACGACCTGACCAATCATCTCCCATCTCGTCGCACCGAGGGCGAACGAAGCCTCCTCCTGCAGGCCGGGCGTGCGCAGGAAGACTTCGCGGGTGAGTGAGGTGATGATCGGCAGGATCATGATCGCCAGCACGATCGCCGCGGTGAGCATCGTGCGTCCGGTGCCGGACACCTTCCCGCCGAACAGCGGAATCCACCCCAAGTTGGCCCCCAACCACTGGTAGATCGGTACCAGGGCCGGCGCCAGCACATTGATGCCCCACAAGCCGAAGACGACCGATGGCACCGCAGCCAGCAGGTCGACGATGAACGCCACCGGGGCGGCCAGCTGTTTGGGCGCGAAGTGCGAGATGTACAAGGCGATGCCGACGGCCACCGGAACAGCCATCAGCAGGGCGAGGAAGGACGACCAGATCGTCCCGAACAGGAAGGGGGCGACATAGCCCCAGGTGTTGCCGTATTTGAGGTCGGCAGCGTCGGTCAGGAAAGCCGGGACGGCCTGGATGATCAGGAAGGCGGCAACCGCGGCCAAGATGGCGAGGATCAGCATGCCCGACCCGACGGAAATGCCCTTGAACACCGGGTCGCCGATGTTTCGCCGGTCGACGAGCAGGGACTGTTCGGGGGTCGGATCCTCGGTCACGACTTCCCCGCGAGTTGCTGACATGCAATCTCCGATAGACGGTGGACGAGCGGGTGGTGGTGTGATGTCGGCCCCGACCTCGCGGGGTCAGAGGGCCGACATCCTTGGGTCTTCAGTTTCTCAAGCAGAGCCTAAACTCACTTGATCGTGGCCGCAGCCGCCCGGACGCCGTTGGCGAGGTCGCCGGTCAGCGGGGCGTTGCCGGCCTGCGGAACGGCCGCCAACTGGCCCTCGTCCGAGGCCACGTAGCTGACGTAGGCGTTCACCAGCTCACCGATGGCGGGATCGGCGTACTCCTGGCAGACAATCGCATAGGAGACCAGGACGAACGGGTAGCCGGCCGCGGTCCGGTTGAGTTCGAGGGTCCAGTCGTTGGCCGCACGACCGGCGACCTTCTCGGAGGCCTCGACGATCTGGGCGGCATCCTCGGCGGTCGGCCCGACGTAGTCGGCCTTGCCGTCCAAGCTGTAGGAGACTGTCGACATGCCCTCGGCGATCCCCGACACGTCGGCGTAGCCGATGGTGCCGGAACCGTTCTGGACGGCCGCGACGACGCCGCTGGTGCCCTGGGCGCCTTCACCCTGGAACGCGGCCGGCCAGTCACCGGACGCCTTCTCGGTCCAGATCTGGGGGGCGACCTGCGACAGGCTTGCGGTGAAGTTCTCGGTGGTGCCCGAGTTGTCCGAACGGTGCACGGGGGTGATCGCCAAGTTGGGCAGGGTGACGCCGTCGTTGAGCGCGGCAATGGCTGGATCGTGCCAGTTGGTGATCTGGCCGGCGAAGATCTTGGCGATGACCTCGGCGCTCAGGTTGAGTGCCTCGACACCGTCGAGGTTGAAGATGATGGCGATGGGGGAGATGTAGACCGGCAGGTTGATCGGGGTGGTGCCCTCAACACACTTTGCGAAGGTCCGGGTCATCTCCTCGTCCTTCAGCGCGCGGTCGGAGCCGGCGAAGTCGGCCGAGCCGTCCATGAAGGCGGTACGGCCCGCCCCCG
This sequence comes from uncultured Propionibacterium sp., assembly GCA_937867175.1. Classification (GTDB taxonomy): domain Bacteria; phylum Actinomycetota; class Actinomycetes; order Propionibacteriales; family Propionibacteriaceae; genus Brooklawnia. The sequence continues at coordinate 10,454 of CALMKG010000222.1, forward strand.
AGCCGTCGGGGGAGTAGTTGATGGTGACATTCGGGTTGGCTGTCTGGAATCTGGCGCGCCAAACCTCTTGGGCGGCGCGCATCGAAGAGGCGCCAACGCCCTGTAGCGTGCCGCTCAGCTGGCTGCCGGTGGCGTCTGTCGTATCGCCTGAACCACCACCGCAAGCGGTGAGAGTCAAGGCGGCGATGGCAACCAGAGCGGCGCCAGTGCGCAAGATATTCACTTCGATTCCTTCCAAGGATCGTCCCTTGCTTCAGGACCCAGCAGGGCCCCTACCTGGCTGAAGCTAGGGCGATCCAATTAAGCGACTGGCGATGGCAGGTGAACGCTCGGTGAACGAGGGGTGTATCTTCGGCGCCGGTCTGGCGGCTGCTGCCAGACCGGTCACAGCTTGGGCAAGATGTGGTGCGGTTTGTCGGCGGGCCCTTGTTCGCCGGGATAGATGAGCACCACTTCGGCCGGCTTGAGCACTCGGCCGGGCGCCACCCCGAGGAAGTCGAACATCGCCGGCAGCACCGGACGATGCCCGCAGATGACCAGCGGGCGTGCCGAGTCCCGGGCCACCGACCGCAACTGGGCCATGGCATAAACTACGCCGTTCGGGTCGGCCTCCGCGGCCTCTTCGCTGATGGCGTGGATGGCGCGCACTTCGAGCCCCGCATGTTCGGCGTACGGGGCCAGCGTCCTCATACACCGGGTCGATGTTGAACTGGCCAATTCGCCGACGCCGAACGCCTCGAAGAGCGGGACGAGCGCCTTCGCCTGGCGACGGCCACGTTCGGTGAGGCGGCGGTCTGCGTCGTCGCCTTGCCACTGCTTTCGGTTCATCGCCTTGGCGTGCCGGACCACCAGGACCGGGGGTCTTGGTCGGGCGCGCATCGTTTGGAGGATGGTCGTGGCGTCATCGTGATAGCTGAGTTGCGCAATGGCGCGCTGCACCGGCCACCACTCCACAACGTCGGCCTCACCGTCCAAGTCGCCGGGAGCCTCGTCGAGCGCCTCGGCGAGCCACCAGTGCACGATCTTCGGTCGGCCCGCCACCTGATAACGGGTTGGTGACAGGTGCTGGAAGAGCCGGACGCGGTAGCCGGTCTCCTCGGCCACCTCCCGCACCGCGGCCACCGCGAGGTACTCATCGCTGGAGACCTTGCCCTTCGGCAGGCTCCAGTCGTCATAGGCGGGTCGATGCACCACCAAGACTTCGCGGTCGTTCGGGGTACCTCGGAAGACCACCGCGCCGCTGGCGCTGATCAACCCGCCTGCCATGCTCAATGCCTCCGCGTCGACACGCGTTCGATCAAATACTCCTGGATGTCGCGCAACGGCCCGCCCTCGGCGCCGGTGGTGACCGGCGTCCAATCCTGATCCTGCAACCGCCAACTGACCGTTTCGTCGTCGAAGGCCAACTCGAACAACTCGTTGATCTGTGCAATGTGTCCCGCGTTGGTCAACGACACGATCGCCTCGACCCGGCGGTCGAGGTTGCGGTGCATCAGGTCTGAACTGCCGATGCCGACCGAGGGGCGTCCGGCATTCTCGAACCAGAAGATACGGGAATGTTCCAGGAACCGGCCCAGGATGGACCGCACCCGGACGTTCTCGCTCAAGCCCGGCACGCCTGGCCGGATGCCGCAGATGCCCCGAACCAACACGTCGATCGGCACGCCCGCCATGGACGCGCGATAGAGCGCGTCGATGATCGCCTCGTCGACGATCGAGTTCACCTTGATGCGGATGCGCGCCGGCAGGCCGGCTTGGTGGTTGGCGATTTCGTGATCGATGTTGGCGATCAGACCACTGCGGATGCCCTCCGGGGCGACCAGCAGCCGCCGGTAGCGGGTCTCTTGGGTCATGCCGGACAGGTGGTTGAACAATCTGGCCACGTCGTCGGTGATGATCGGGTTGGAGGTGAGTAGACCCATGTCCTCGTATTGGCGGGCGGTCTTCGGGTTGTAGTTGCCGGTGCCGACGTGCGCATAGCGGCGCAGGCCCTCCGGTTCGTCACGCACCACCAGCATCAGCTTGCAGTGCGTCTTCAGCCCGACCATGCCGTAGACGACGTGGACGCCGTACTTCTCCAATTTCCTGGCCCAGTCGATGTTGGCCTGTTCGTCGAAGCGGGCCTTGATCTCGACCAGCGCCAGCACCTGCTTGCCGGCCATGGCAGCCTCGATCAACGCGTCCACGATCGGCGAATCGCCGCTGGTCCGGTAGAGGGTCTGCTTGATGGCGAGCACTTGCGGGTCGGCGGCCGCCTGCTCGACGAGCCGCTGCACGCTGGTGGCGAAGGAGTCGTAGGGGTGCTGGACGAGCACGTCCTTCTTGCGCAGAGCGGTGAAGATGTCAGCGGGCTTGCTGGTCTCTTTGCCGAGTGCCAGATCGGGGTGGGTCTTCGGCAGGAACCCCGGGTAGCTGAGGTGCTCCCGGTCGACATTGGTCAGCGCGAACAACCCGGTCAGGTCGAGCGGGGAGGACAGCTTGAAGACCTCCTTCTCGGAGATGTCGAGCTCACCCATCAACAGCTCGAGCATCTCGTCCTCGATGGTGTCCTCGACCTCCAAGCGCACCGGCGGACGTCCGACCTTGCGGCTGAGTAGTTCCTTCTCGAGTGCGAACAAGATGTTCTCTGCGTCGTCCTCCTCCACCTCGAGGTCTTCGTTGCGAGTAACACGGAAGGTCGTGTGGGTCAAAACCTGCATGCCGCTGAAGATCTCGTCCAGATGCTGGACGATCACCTCTTCCAATGGGACGAACCGGCCCTCACCGAGTGCGATGAAGCGGGCCAGAATGGCCGGCACCTTGACGCGGGCGAACTGGCGTCCGCCGGTGACCGGGTGGCGCAACAGCACCGCAAGGTTGATCGACAACCCGGAAATGTAGGGGAACGGGTGACTCGGGTCGACCGCCAGCGGCGTCAGCACCGGGAAGATGCGCTCGCTGAACAACTGGTGCATACGGTACTGCTCGGTCTCGGCCAACTGGTGCCAGCTGAGGATGCGGATGCCCTCCGCCTCAAGTGCCGGCCGGACATCTTCGCTGAAGACCCGCGCCTGCTCGGCCACCAGTTCCGTGGTGCGGGTCAGGATCGCGTCATGCAGGTCACGCGGCCTGATACCCGCGTTGGACGGCACCGCCACCCCGGCATCGATACGCCGCTTCAGGCCCGCCACCCGCACCATGTAGAACTCGTCGAGGTTGGACGAGAAGATCGCCAGGAACTTGGCGCGCTCCAACAGCGGGACGCGCAGCGAGTCCTTCGCCAGGTCGAGGACGCGGTTGTTGAACGCCAACCAGCTGAGCTCACGGTCGGAGTACCTGCCCTCGGGCAACTCCGCATGTTCGATCGGCGCGACGGGCATCTCGGTCATCAGTCCTCCTCGGCCTCGCCATAGGCGACATCGGTGTGGGTGACCTCGAAGCCCGCGGTGCGGTACATGGCCACGACGCGCTCGCTGGATTGCTCCACGTAAAGGTCGATGTGGGTGGCCCCTTGTGAGCGCATGTAAATGATACCGGCGCCGAGCAGCGCCCGGCCAGCACCCCGGCCGGCGTAGCTGGGATCGACGCCGAGCACGTAGACCTCGCCGCGGGTCTCACCCTGGGAGGTGGTCAACTTCGTCCAGTGGTAGCCGACCAGACGACCGGTGGCATCCCGGGCGACCAACAGGTCCTCATCGCGGTACCAATCCGACGCCATTCGCGTCCGGAAGTCGTCGGCGGTCAGGGCGCCCTGCTCGGGGTGGTTGGCGAAGGCCGCCGCGTTCACCGCCACCAGCCGATCAAGGTCAGCTGGGCGGAAGTGGTCGATGGTGAGGCCGGCCGGCTGGGTCAGGTCGACCGCCCGGGGCTGGTTCGGGGGAGCCAGCGTCATGATCAGCAGCCCCCGCACCGCCACGAGCCCGAGCGAGCGGGCCAGCGCCCGGGCCGCATCCTGGTTGCCGAAGGCCCACCAGGTGCGCGCCCGGCGGGATCGTTTGACCTGCTGGGCCAGTTCGCGTCCCAGCCCGCGGCGCCGGTGGACCGGATCGATCACCAGCTGGACGCTGCCGTCGCGCCGGTCGAGCTGCGCGTAGCCGACCAGGCCGTCGTGGTCGTGGGACAACCAGTGGATGATTCGGGTGCTGCCCGGGCCCATCAGCGCCAGCCGGGCGGCCTCGTTCAGGGGGCTGGTTCGGTCGACCCGCTGGGCACGCCCGACCAGGTCGAGCACGTCATCGCGTTGCCGGTCGGTCAGGTCCGCTTGCTCGGTGATCATGCTTGACCATACCCGCCGACGCCCGGGCGGAAACCTGCTACTCGCGGGTACGTCGAACGGTTTGTCAGCGATTGGCGCCGAATCGATAGCCGACGTTGCGCACGGTGCTTATCCACGCGTCGTACTCGGGCCCAAGCTTGGCGCGCAGCCGCCTGATGTGGACATCGACGGTGCGGGCGCCGCCGTAGTAGTCATAACCCCAGACTTCGCTGAGCAGTTGTTCACGGGTCAGGACGCGCCCGGGGTGCGCGACCAAGTACTTGAGCAGTTCGAACTCGGTGTAGGTGAGGTCGAGAGGTTGCCCCCCGACGGTGGCCAGGTAGGCGTCTTCATCGATCACCACCGGGCCGACGCTGAGGGTCTTGTTCGCGGGCTGGACCTGCAGGAGGAACCGGATGCGGGCCTCGAACTCGGCGGGTCCGGCGTCCTCGAGCACGAAGTCGTCGATCTGCCAGTCCAGGCCGACCACCGACAAGCCGGATGCGGGTACCAACAGCAGGATCGGCCAGTCCGTCCCGCTGCCATGCACCACCAGGCAGGCGGTGCGAGCTGCGACCAGGTCGGTGCGGGCATCGACCATCACGAGGCTGGCTTCGGGGGCAAGCTTGCCGACGTCATCGCCACCGACCACGTGTCGCAGTTCGTGGTTCAGCAGTTCAAGGGCACTGGGCGGCGGCGACATCGCACCTCGCGGTGTGACGAACGCGATCTCCACCACGCCTCCCGCCTTCAGTCGCCACTCGCTCGAAGGCGAGGTTCTCGATCAGGATACCCAGCCGCAGTGTCGGGGATGCCGGTCAGCCACCCCAATCTGCCGAGTCGAGGATTATCGTCACTGGCCCGTCGTTGACCAACTCCACCTGCATGTGGGCGCCGAAGACCCCACAGGAGACCTCGGCTCCGAGCCTTGTCAGGGCCCGGGCATAGGCGGCCACCAAGGGTTCGCTGGTTGCGCCGGGTGCGGCGGCGCTCCAGGACGGCCGCCGTCCCTTGCGGGTCTCGGCGTACAAGGTGAACTGGCTGACCACCAGGATCGGCGCGGCCAGGTCGGATGCCGACAGTTCGCCCTCGAAGATGCGCAGCGACCAGGTCTTCTCGGCCATCCGCTGGACGATCTGCTCGGTGTCGTCGTGGGTGATGGCGACCAGGGCGACGAGCCCCGGCCTGCCCAGTTCGCCGACCACCTGACCCTCGACCAGGACCCGGGCCGTGCCGGCCCGCTGCAGGACGACTCGCATTGCCCCACCCTATCCGGGCCGCGGCGCCGGCGACCGGGTTCCTTGGCAGGCGACCGCAACCGCGGGATGAACGCTTCCAACCGGTGCCTTGCGTGGCGCGTGCCGGAATCGAGGCAAGCGCGGCACGGCGGGAGCCGCCGACCACTCGGTACGCTTGTGCAATGGCCCAGTTGACGGTCTTCGTGATGGCTGGCGTGGCAGTGCTGATCGGCATCGCCGCGCTGGTCATTGTTTGGCAGATCCTGGCCTTGGTGTCGCGGCGGACGCCGACCGGCACCGACGACTCTGACAGGAGCTGAAGTGGCCTTTGAGATTCCCGCAGACCTGAACCCCGCCCTGACACCCATCGCGTGGCTGATCGGCCGGTGGCAGGGCAACGGTCACGGCAACTGGCCGGGCGTGGGGGACTTCGAGTTCGGCCAGCGGATAGATTTCGCGACCAACCGCGGCCCCTACCTGCACTACCTCTCGCAGACCTGGACCTTGGATGCCGACGGTCAGCCGGATGCGCCGCTGGCGATGGAGACCGGATTCTGGCGTCCGGCGGGAGCCAGCGGCATCGAGGTGGTTCTGACCAGCCCTGAGGGATGGGTCGAGGTCTGGGTGGGCGCCCTGCTCGGGGCGAAGATCGAGCTGACGACCGACCTGGTCGCTCGCACCGACACCGCGGAGTTGTCCTACACCGGCGGTCACCGGCTCTACGGCAACGTTGATGGTGACCTGATGTGGGCCTTCGACCGCGCCACCACCGACGTGCGGTTGCAGCCGTACATGTGGGCAAGGTTGCAGCGGGCATGAGAGTGGACGTCGCGAGCGGCGCGGACGCGGGGCTGGCCTGGCACTTCGGAGACCCACTGGGCGAGCAACGAGCCATGGAGTCGGGGACGGCAGCCGTCGCGCTGACCAACCGGGAGGTTTTCACGGTCTCCGGTGAGCAGCGATTGACCTGGCTGCACTCGCTGACCAGTCAGGCCCTTGGGTCGCTGTCACCCGGGCAGGGCGCCGACGCGCTCCTGCTCTCGCCGAACGGTCACATCGAGCATGGCTTCGCGCTGATCGACGACGGCGCGACAGCGTGGTGCTGGACCGAACCCGGCGCCCGGGCGGGTCTGCTCGGCTGGCTCGACTCGATGAAGTTCTGGACCCCGGTGGAGCTGGTGGCCAAAGACGACGTACAGCTGTGGTGGATGGGCGCCGGGCTTGGTGATCCGGTCGGGTCGGTGGCCTCGCGGCCATCCGCAATCGGCCGGGGACGCGAGGTGCTGGTCGACGAAACGCCGGAGACGGGCGTGCCTGCCGGTCAGTGGGCCCATGAGGCGCTGCGGATCGCCGCCGGGGTTCCCCGGATCGGCATCGACACCGACACCAAGACCCTGCCGAACGAGATCGGGCTCTTCGGAACAGCCCTCGACAAGGGCTGCTACCGCGGGCAGGAGACGGTGGCGCGGGTCCACAACCTCGGGCGTCCGCCACGGCGGCTGGTGCTGCTGCTCTTCGACGGTAACCTGCCGGAGGTCGGCGCCGCAGTGATCGACGACGACCGCGGAGTCGGGATACTGTCATCGGTCGCGCAACACCATGAACTGGGCCCGATCGGGCTTGCCCTGGTCAAACGCTCGGTCCCGGTGGCGGCGACACTCGCGGTCGGCGGCATCGCCGCTTCCCAGGAGGTCTTGGTCGATCCCGAAGTGGGGGAGCACTTCCGGCCTCGGTTGTAACCGCGGATCAGCGCGACCGTTTCGCCCGCGACAGCACGGGCAAAACGGTCGCGTTGTGCGCTCAGCCCTGGTTGATCGCCTTCGCGCGGGTTCGTGCCTTGGCCCGGTCGTGTGAGTTGAGCGCCACCTTGCGGACGCGAACCGCCGCGGGGGTCACCTCGAGGCATTCGTCGGCCGCGCAGTATTCGAGGGCTTGCTCGAGGCTCATCAGGCGCGGCGGGATCAGTCGTTCCAACTCGTCCGCGGTGGACGACCGCACGTTGGTCAGGTGCTTCTCCTTGGTCGGGTTGACATCCATGTCGTCCGGACGCGCATTCTCGCCGACCACCATGCCCTCGTAGGTTTCGTCCCCGGGCGCCACGAACAGCACGCCGCGTTCCTGCAGGTTGAACAGGGCGTAGCTGGAGACTGCGCCGAGACGATCGGCCACCAGGGAGCCGGTGGTGCGATTACGCATCTCGCCCGCCCATGGTGTGTAGCCCTCGAAGAGGTGGTTCATGATGCCGGTGCCGCGGGTGGCGGTCAGGAACTCGGTGCGGAAGCCGATCAGCCCGCGCGAGGGCACGACGTACTCCATCCGCACCCAACCGGTGCCGTGGTTGGTGAGCAGTTCCAGTTGACCCTTGCGCGTCCCCAACAACTCGGTCACGGTGCCCAGATGGTCCTCGGGGACGTCGATGGTCAACCGCTCGGTGGGTTCGCTGCGGACCCCGTCGATCTCTCGGATGACGGCCTCGGGCTTGCCGACCGTCAGCTCGAAGCCCTCGCGGCGCATCATCTCGACCAGCACCGCAAGTTGGAGTTCACCGCGGCCCTGCACCTCCCAGGTGTCGGGACGCTCGGTTGTCAGGACCTTGATCGAAACGTTGCCCACGAGTTCTTGGTCGAGACGGTTCTTGACCAGCCGGGCGGTCAGGTTCTTGCCGGATCGGCCGGCCAGCGGTGAGGTGTTGATCCCGATCGTCATCGAGATGGAAGGTTCGTCGACGTGGATCAGCGGCAATGGCCGCGGGTCGTCCGGGTCGCTGAGCGTCTCGCCGATGGTGATCTCGGGGATGCCGGCGACCGCGATGATGTCACCCGGGCCGGCCTCGTCCACCGGTACCCGATCAAGCGCTTGGGTCATCAGCAGTTCGGACAGCTTGACCGTCTTGATTGAGCCGTCGCGGCGGCACCAGGCCACTTGTTGCCCCCGCCTGATGGTGCCCTCGACGATCCGGCACAGTGCAAGGCGTCCCAGGTACGGCGAGGAGTCAAGGTTGGTGACGTGCGCCTGCAGTGGCGCACCCTGGGTGTAGGTCGGCGCCGGGATGTGACTGCGGATCGTCTCGAACAGTGCCTCCAGGTTCGTGGCGTCCGGGAACTGGCCGTCTGCCGGCTTGGTGACCGAGGCGCGGCCCGCCTTGGCGGACGCGTAGATGACCGGGAAGTCGAGTGCGCTGGCGTTGTCGTCCTCAAGCAGGTCGAGGAAGAGTTCGTAGGTCTCGTCGATCACCTCGTCGATGCGGGCGTCGGGCCGGTCGACCTTGTTGATGACCAGGATGATCGGCAGCTGCTTGCCGAGCGCCTTGCGCAGCACGAAACGTGTCTGCGGCAGCGGCCCCTCGGACGCGTCCACGAGCAGGACGACGCCATCGACCATCTCAAGACCGCGCTCGACCTCGCCCCCGAAGTCGGCATGGCCCGGGGTGTCGATGATGTTGACCAGCAGTTGTTCGCCGTCGGCCAGGGTGTGGCGGACCGCGGTGTTCTTGGCGAGGATCGTGATGCCCTTCTCGCGCTCCAGATCCATCGAGTCCATCACTCGGTTGTTGACATCTGCCCCCTCCCGGAACGCTCCCGACTGCCACAGCATTGCGTCCACCAAAGTGGTCTTGCCGTGGTCGACGTGGGCGATGATGGCGACGTTTCGGAGTTCGGATCGAACGGGCATCGGGCTCCTGAGTTGGTGACGCGGGTTGTGGGTGCGCCGCATGAAAAAGCCGAACCCTTGGCCCGAATCTTGGCGCCGCTGGGTTCGGCGACGATGCACCCCACGAGTGTACGCCCAGCCGGACCCTGTGCCCCACGGCAAGTCCAACCCTGAGGGGAGGCAGCACCAGAAGACGTCGATGCGACGAATTGATACCCCAGGGGGTATGATCATGACCCATGAGCTCCAAGAGAATCGTCATCATCGGCGGTGTGGCCGGCGGCATGTCGGCCGCCACCCGCCTGCGTCGCCTGGATGAGCAGGCCGAGATCATCGTCGTCGAGCGTAGTGGCCACGTGTCGTTCGCGAACTGCGGCCTGCCGTACCACGTCGGGGGTGTGATCGCCCAGCGCGATTCCCTGCTGCTGCAGACCCCCGCCTCGCTGGGTGCGCGGTTCGGGCTGGACGTTCGCGTCCGCCAAGAGGCTGTCGCGATCGATGCTGCCGGCCGAAGCGTCCAGGTGCGGAACCTGGCCACCGGCGAGGTCTACGACCTCGAATACGATGCGCTCATCTTGTCTCCGGGGGCAACGCCGGTGCGCCCGCCGTTGCCAGGCATCGAGCGCGCGCTGACCCTGCGCAACGTCGAAGACACCGACGCCATCATCGCGGCCTGCGCCGACGCGACCACTGCGGTGGTCGTCGGGGGCGGCTTCATTGGCATCGAGTTGGCCGAGAACCTCGTGCACCGGGGCCTGCAGGTGACCCTCGTCGAGGCCACCCCACAGGTGATGGCGCCGATCGACCCCGAGCTTGCCGCCGTCGTCCACGACCGGCTGCGTGACAACGGCGTCGACCTGCGTCTGGGGCAGTCGGTCGCCGCCATCGGCGCCGATGACGTGACGCTCGCGGACGGCACCCGGGTGGCTGCCGACGTGGTGGTCGCCGCGATCGGCGTGCGTCCCGACACCAGCCTGGCCGTCGGCGCCGGGCTCGCCGTGGGGGAGCGCGGCGGCATCCGCGTCGACGACCAGTTCCGCACCAGCGACCCCGACGTCTACGCCATCGGTGATGCGGTCGAGAAGGTGGATGCGATCGACGACTCCGCATCCCTGGTGCCGCTCGCCCAGACCGCGAACCTGCAGGGACGCCGGGTTGCCGACATCATCATGGGTCGTCCGGCATATGGACGCCCGGTGCTCGGCACTGCGATCGTCGGGGTCTTCGGGCTACAGGTGGCGTCCACGGGTTGGAACGAGAAGCGACTGCGCCAGGCTGGACGGCCCTACCGCGCGATCCATACCCATCCCGGCAACCATGCCGGCTATTACCCGGGCAGTTGCCAGCTCTCGCTCAAGCTGCTGGTCGATCCCGAGACCGACGAGATCCTGGGTGCGCAGGGGGTCGGCGAATCCGGCGTCGACAAGCGGATAGACGTCATCGCCACGGCGATCACCGGCGGCATCCTGGCCAGCGAACTGGCCGACCTGGAGCTTGCCTACGCGCCCCAGTTCGGTTCTGCGAAAGACCCCGTCAACATGCTCGGCCATATCGCGGCCAACCTGCGCGACGGGCTGACCGAGACGATCCAGTGGCACGAGGTGGACGCTGCGGTGGCCGCCGGCGCGACCGTGTTGGACGTTCGCACCCAATCGGAGCACGACGCGAACGCGATCCCCGGCTCGATGCTGATCCCGCTGGACGATCTGCGCGATCGCCTCGACGAGGTGCCGGCCGGTGATCTGGTGGTGCATTGTGCGGTTGGCTTGCGGGGCTACCTGGCCACCCGCGTCCTGGAGCAGCATCGCAACGGCCAAGGCTGGGGACGCATCCGAAACCTGGACGGCGGCATGAAGACCTGGCTGGCCGGCACGGGAGCCTAGGACCGACAGTCGATTTCGGTGCACCGGTTTGTTGAGCCTCGGCGTGTCACAGCCTTCTCGCCAGACCAGTGCACCGTTCTCGACGGAACCGCCCGGTAACAAGCCGGGTGCGGGTGGCTCAGGCCAGTGACAAGAAGAGCTTCTCCATCTGGGTGGTGTCGCCGTCGCCGTCGATCACGCACTCTTTGAGGCCGCTGGCGATGACCACGAAGCCGGCCCGATCAATGGCCTTGCTGACTGCCGCGATCTGGGTCACGATGTCTTGGCAGTCGCGGCCCTCCTGGATCATCCGGATGATGCCGCCCAGTTGACCCTGGGCGCGCTGCAGGCGCTTGACCGCACCGTCGAGATCTTCTGCGGACAACTGCATGGCCAGCCCCTTTCGCGGTACCCCCGTGGGTATCCAACCATGGTAGCTCGGTCGCCGCACATTGCATCGTCGGTGTCCATCGTCGCCGACTGAGGGATGATCCGGGGAGCAATCGGCCTGCTGATGGCTATCTGGCCGGTACGCTCAAAGAGACTCGTGCACCCACACATGGAGGACCATCGATGAGTCAGAACTCGCAAGGCGCCTACGGCCCGCCCGGGGGCTACGCGCAGCCCGGGCAGCCGAGCCAACCCGGCCCGCAGGACCGGTCACCGGCGGTGGCGCTACCCCGGCTCAACCCACCCGAAGGCGCTGCCGTCCTCACCTTGCAGGCACCCGCCCCGCCCCCGGTCGTCCAGGCCACCCAGGCTCCTCAGATGGCGCCGCCGGTCAGCGAGGAGCAGCGTCCGGTCCTGGACGCCAAGGTGAACCAGTTCATGGGCGCGATCATGAGCGAGGAATCCGGTAGCCCCGAGTTCAGCAGGCAGGCCGACGCCGTGCGCAGCATGGGGGACGCCGACATCCGCCGCGCCGCCGAGATGAGCAACCGGCTACTCGAAACCCCGCTCAATGAGATGAAGACCGGCGGGTTGTCCGACGTGTCGAAGGTCTCCGGCACACTGGTCGAGCTGCGCCGCATCATTGAGGAACTCGACCCGAGTGAGGTGGGTGCACAGAAGAAGTTTCTCGGCCTCATCCCGTTCGGTGACAAGGTTCAGGATTACTTCCGCAAATACCAGTCCAGCCAGAATCACCTGAATGCGATTCTGCATGCGCTGCGCTCCGGGCAGGACGAGCTGACCAAGGACAACGTCAGCCTGAACATGGAGAAGCAGCAGCTCTGGGACACCATGAACCGGTTGAACCAGTACATCTACCTGGCCGAGCAACTCGACAGCCAACTGTCGGGGGCGATCGCCGAACTGCAGGTGAGCGACCCGATGAAGGCCGATGCCCTGAACAAGGACGTGTTGTTCTACGTCCGCCAGAAGCACCAAGACCTGCTCACCCAATTGGCGGTCTCGATCCAGGGCTACTTGGCCATCGATGTCATCATCAAGAACAACGCCGAACTGATCAAGGGCGTCGACCGCGCGTCCACCACCACCGTCTCGGCGCTGCGCACAGCGGTCATCACGGCCCAGGCGCTGGGCAACCAGAAGTTGGTTCTCGACCAGATCACCGCGCTCAACGCCACCACCTCGGGGCTGATCGAGCGCACCAGCGAGATGTTGCGAGACAATTCGGTCACCATCCAGCAGCAGGCCGCCAGCTCAACCATTTCGGTCGAGTCGCTGCAGAAGGCCTTCGCGAACGTCTACCAGACGATGGACTCCATCGACTCATTCAAGATCGAGGCCCTCAACAATATGAGCCAGACGATCGGCACCCTCGAGACCGAGGTCGCCAAGTCGCGTGCTTATCTCGAGCGGGCTCGGCAGTCGGATTCGCGCAGGGGCCTGGCTGAGGGCATCACCAGCACTCCGAACTACGACCTCCGCTGAGGTTGCACAACCGATAGAAGGACGCGATGGGGCTGTTCGCATGGCTGCGGGGCGACACCAACAAGCCGGC
>CALMKG010000223.1 GCA_937867175.1 uncultured Propionibacterium sp.
GGCTACGACCCGGAGGACTGAGATGCTCGGTGTGTTGTGGGACATGGACGGCACGCGGGGTGCTCTGGGGTACTTCCAGGTGCGTTGACCTACACGTTAGCGCAGGTGAGATGGTCTGTCGGGGTCTCCGACGCACATCCAGCGACATCGGGATCCATCCCGATCCTTGGCGGATAGTCGCATCGATAGTCGCATCGCGACTGCGATCGATCCCGTGCGGGTCAGCGTCGCATGCCGAGGCCGGGCGAGCCGCCCTGCTCGATACGCCGACACCCCCGAAGAGATCGCGTGCCGAGCTGACGCCGTGGTTGTCCAGCTCGGCGGACACCTGGTTCACAAGGACAAGAATCGAGGCTCGACGGCGGCGCTGGGACTCAATTGACCTGCCGCCACGCCCTCGCCTCGGCGGCCATGGCGGCGCGCGCCTCCTTGACCCTGCGGTCCGCACGAAGTGGAGTCCAGCAGAGTGGTGTACGACGGACCTGAGTGAGCGCGTGCCTCCAACGTAGGCGCGGCCACCGGGTGGATCCTTCGAGTGATCTGCGAAAACCGACTCGAAGAAGGACACACCGATGACCGCTGGACCCAGTATCGACCCTGCCCGATTCCTCGACGAGCAGCTGGCCCAGGCCAGTCCCGACTTGATGCGTGATCTGCTCACCACGTTCGTCAACGCGCTGCTCTCGGCACAGGCCGACGCGGTGTGCGGCGCTGGCTACGGGGAGCGGAGCCCGGAGCGGGTCAACTCCCGCAACGGCTACCGCCACCGCGACCTCGACTCCCGGGTCGGCACCCTCGACGTCGCGGTCCCCAAGCTCCGACAGGGCAGCCTGTATCCCGAGTGGCTGCTCGAGCGGAGGAAGCGTGCCGAGCGGGCGCTGACCTCGGTGGTGGCGACCTGCTACCTGCTCGGTGTCTCGACCCGACGGATGGACAAGCTCGTGCAGACCCTCGGGATCACGGGGTTGTCGAAGTCGCAGGTCTCGGTGATGGCACGCGAGCTCGACGAGCACGTCGAGGAGTTCCGCACCCGACGGCTCGAGGATGCCGGACCGTTCACGTTCGTGGCCGCCGACGCGCTGGTGCTCAAGGTCCGCGAGGGCGGTCGCGTGGTACCGGTGCACGTGCTGGTTGCCACCGGCGTCAACGCTGATGGGCACCGCGAGATCCTCGGCGTGCAGGTCACCTCTAGCGAGGACGGCGCCGGCTGGTTGGGCTTCTTCCGCGACCTGGTCGCCCGCGGCCTGACCGGGGTCAAGCTCGTCACCTCTGACGCCCACGCCGGCCTCGTGTCCGCGATCGGCGCGACCCTGCCCGGCGCCGGGTGGCAACGGTGCCGCACCCACTACGCAGCCAACCTGATGTCCGCGACCCCGAAGTCCTCGTGGCCCTGGGTCAAGGCCTTGCTGCACTCGATCTACGACCAGCCCGACGCCGAGGCCGTGCACGCCCAGTTCGACCGCGTCGTCGACGCCCTGAGCGAGAAGCTCCCCGCGGTCGCCGAGCACCTCGAAGGCGCCCGCGCCGACATCCTCGCGTTCACGCCGTTTCCCAAGGAGATCTGGCGCCAGATCTGGTCCAACAACCCCAGCGAACGCCTCAACCGCGAGATCCGCAGGCGCACCGACGTCGTGGGCATCTTCCCCGACCGGGGCAGCATCATCCGGCTCGTCGGCGCGGTCCTGGCCGAGCAGCACGACGAGTGGGCCGAGGGCCGCCGCTACCTCGGGCTCGACGTCCTCGCCCGAGCACAAGCCGTCGATCACACCACCAGCATCGAGGAGGTGACCGAACCCGAACTCCAGGCCCTCACAGCCTGACCGACACGCCCAACCGATGGATCAACCTCGTACACCACGCCCCGGGACTTGACCCCGCACGAGGCCCCATTTTCGCGAGGTTCAAGGGTGGGCGCAGGTGATTCAGAACGGCTGTCTCGACCTCGTCGAGCAACACCCCCTGAGGCTTGGGCCAGACGGCAAGCCGGAGGTGTGCATGCATCCATGCGGTCAGGCGTTCATCGCCGGTCACCTCTACCGAGTAGTTCGCACTCCCGTCGGGGCGAGCGAGGTTGCGCGGAACGTCCTTCAGGTCCAAGTTGTCCCGCAGCAGTGCGGCGATGGTCCGGCGCAATGTCGACGACCCCGTCTTGCCGGTGGCGAAGTGCGTGCGGAGATCGCGGCCGACCAGAGAATGCTCCGCCTTGCCCACGTACAGGGGCCGTGTGTCGGGCCCGACTGCGAGAGATGCGAGGGCGTGCTCGTCACCAAAGATCGCGTAGAGGCCGGCCACCGACGGCACCTCAGCCGGTGCATCCGAGACGGTGTGGCGTGGTCCGTCGATCAATGCCGTGAGCGCGGCCCGGAGCACTGTGTCGTCCATGGATCGAGCGTAGACGCGACCCCCGACAGCATCGCGCTAGAGATCTAGGACATCCGACTGCGCTCCCTTCGCGGGCGGACGGTGGATGAGGGCGGCGTGGAGGTCAGCCCGGCTTGCTCCCGGCGACGAGACGGAGGGCTCTTCTCGGGGTCGCAAGTGCTCGCGTGCGGTCCGGATGACATCGAGATCCGCTGCTCGGGCGACGGGCACGAACCGTTCGCGGACCGGATGGACCAAGCGTCCGTCGCCGTTTACGAGCCGCGGGACCGTCACGCGCTGGACGAAGGCTCCTCGCTCGGCTCCGGATTCGAGGATGTCGGTGATGCGGGAGTCGAGTCGACGGAACAGGGTCTGGAAGCCGCCGAGCATCCTCGGCTCGAGAACAGTCTCGGGGCGCAGCGCCTTCAGGCGGCTAACCGCGTTCGCGGCCTCGCCCGCGGCGGCCTTGCCGTTACCAAGCCGCCCTCCGATGTTGCGCAGCTCGCGCTGGATGCGCGAGTAGGTCTCGGCACGGGCACTCCATTGCCCAGCGAGGTCAGGGTCGATCCGCTCGGCGTACGGCACGAGGCCAGCGCTGAGCAGTCGCTGCGAGTCGACCACCAGGCGCAGATTCATCGCGTCGGGGAAGGCCGCCAGCCTCACGAGCAGATTGTGCTCGGCTTGGAGGACGCCGAGCACTCCCGGCCTTGCTGGTCCTCCGATGGGCTTCGTCCGCGGGCGCCAGCCGGTCTGGTCGACGCTGTAGTCAGGCTGCCCGAGGCTCACGTCCAAGGCCGTGGCCAGAGCCGCCCAGCCGAGTCGATCGCACCCCGCGATGGGCTCCCACCCAGGGGTGTTGCGATACCGGCGGTCGAGCACGACGAGAGCCTGACTGATCGCCGCGACGTCTCCTGCGATCGTTCGCGCCTGTGCTGCGGTCAGGTGGATCGCCTGGTCGGGCGCCGTGTCGTGTTCGGCGAGCGCTACAGCGCGTGCGGCGAGTCGCCAGCGCTCGACGATGGTGTTCGCGCTGGGAGTTGTGAACTCCTGGCTCGACGCCGGCCGTGTCGTCGCCTGCTCGCGAGCCGCCTCCAAGGCCCGAGCCAGCTCAGCCACCGCCGCGCCATGGTCGGTCGCCGCACGGAACGGGTCGGCCGGCTTCTGCGGAACGTTCGGGAATGTGAGTGGTCGCGCCACTCCTATGGCCTGCGCGCACCAGACGAGAACGGTCTGCCGGAAACGCAGGATCTGCTGGCCGGCCGCCGCGCGCTCTACGGATGAGTCCTCAGCGAGTCGGCGCATGATGCGGTGCTGGCGAAGCAGCGCAGCCAGCTCCGTGCGCATCTGTGCGCCGTTCTCGCCGTACATCAGCCGATGTCCAGATCGTGTGCGTCGACGAGCATCGCGAG
The DNA here is from genome assembly GCA_937867175.1 of uncultured Propionibacterium sp. Lineage (GTDB taxonomy): Bacteria > Actinomycetota > Actinomycetes > Propionibacteriales > Propionibacteriaceae > Brooklawnia. The sequence continues at coordinate 3,771 of CALMKG010000223.1, forward strand.
GATCAGCTCAACCGACAGCGGGTCGATGCCGTAGCTCTCGAGGTCTTCGATGGCATTGCTCGCGACGGCGAGCAGGATGTCCCGGTCGTCGGCGAGGTCCTCGGCGTCGAGTGCCGGGCATTCGTCGCCGTGCACCCGGTCGAGTTCGAGCAGTGCGCGCTCGTACGCGGAGGAGGCATCGAGCGTGAGCGCTCGGTCGGCGAGGGCCGCTACGTAGGACCTCGCTTGAGCGAGCGTCTGTGCGTGGGGGAGAAGCATCGTCCCTCCTTCAGCGGGTCAGATACCGACCCTGAGCTGGCAGCCGTGGCCGGCGTTCGCTTGCTTGGCGTTCTGTGGATGAGTCCGAGCACGAGCTGGCCATGGCCTGCTCCTGGACTCAGCCGATGAGTTGCTGATTGACGATCGCCGCGATGCGGCGCCTGCGGAGCACGTCGTCTCGGACGAACGCCGCGAAGTCTTCGTCCCGACTCCGGATCTCGACCTCGGTGCCCGCCGGGGGCGCTGACTCGCCGGGCCACGTCGTCTGCCTTGTCGGCCGGTCGCGATCGAGCCGCGTACCGCAGATCGAGACCCAATCGCGCAGGCGGTAGCGAGCATCGGAGAACTCGCGCATCCATGCGATGGGAGCCGACGGTGATGCCGACTCGTGGTAGCAGCTCAGCCAGTGGCAGTGGAGGGCTGAGAGTTCCCAGACGAGCTCGTCGTGGCGATGCCAGTTCGGCGGCACGATGTTGGGCGGAAGGCCGAACGTGCTCTTGAGCCACTTCACCCACTGGTCGAGATCACGCCACTCGATCTCGGCCTGCTCGGCGTCGAGCAGGTTCCAATTGATCGGGGCCGGTGGGCGCTCGAGCAGGTCGGTCACGAAGCGCCAGGCATCAGCCTCGTCGGGTTCGTCCGAGAACGGACTCATCACAACGCCCGGTTAGAGGCCGACGGCGGGTGGCTGGGGGACAGCGGTCAGCGGCCGGTCGGCGGCGTGGCGTCCGCGCTGGACGACGTAGTCGGTCTTGTTGGCGTTGTGGCCGATCTTCCGGGCGACGAACTCCTCCTTGATGACGCTGCCCTCGCGCCCGTCGATCTCGTACTCGTGGACGTAGCCACTGGCCACGAAGGAGTCGCCCTTGCGGAAGCGGGCGTAGGTCTCGCGGGCAGTGCTCTCGAAGGCGACCATGTCGTGGAACGTCGGGTCGAGCTTCGTGAAGCTGCCGTCGACCTCCTTGCGCCACTGCTCGACGCCTACGCGCATGCGGCAGCACTCGGCGCCGGCCTTGGTGAAGTGAAGCTCAGGTGCGGAGGCGATGAAGCCGCCGAGGCTCAGCTGGGTGGGGATGGACATGCCATTACTCCTGTCGTCGTGCGGCGCTCGGTGAGCACCCCTCGTCAGGAAGCAGGTGCACCGCGGACACCAAGACTCTGCGGGCGTCATACGCGGCGGAGTGACGCTCAGATCGACTGCGAGCGTTCGTCACCTGCGCCAAGATCAACGCCATGAGCCGATACATTCGCTTGGCCGTTCACTCAGACCTCACCGACGGCGAGTATGCCGACCTTGCCAACACAGTCTGGATGATGCTCCGAAACACTCCCCACGATTTCCACGTCGAGCACGATGGCAAGACGCCTGCCAAGACATTGAACGAGTCGTGGGCTGAGTACGGGGCACACGCCCACTGGGACTGACGTGGCATCTTCGCGGCGGAGTGACGCACGTCGATCACGAGCGTTCTGTGCCCCTTTTAGCTTTCGCAGACAAGACCTGCGCGCCGTGCGAAGGTGTTTGCCGTGTCTAGAGAGAGCTTCTACATCAGCGGAGGCCCGCTTCACGGTCAGTCCTATGCGTTGGACCTGCGCGACGGCGACGAGGTGGCGTTCACCGTAGATGGCCAAGCTCACGTGTACCGGGCGAAGATTGACTGGGACACAGGGCACGGGCCGGACCGCTTCGCCTTGTACGTCGGTGTCGACCCCACCATCGGCGGCGGCGCAACCTACCGCTAGAACGGCGCGGCGCGGAGACCGGACGGTACGCGGGCTGACCCAGGTGCGGGAAACTTGAATTCATCAGCAATCGCGGGGCGCTGGCCACGCGGCGAAGTGGGACGCCGACGAGGTGGAAGCTGAGAAGGCGCTGATCAGGCTGCTGCACCTGCGCATCACGTCAAGCGGGTGCCACCGGGCAATGCGGCTAATGGCTACGACCCCGAGTCGGTCAGCATCACTCGTGAGCCTCGCTGAGCTCTCCGTCGACGACCCCGCAGATACTGGACGGGCAACTACCCCACCGCGCAACGCAGGGCGTCTGTGCGGAGACGCGGGACCGCCATTGGACATGGCAGAATCCCGCCTGCCATTGTTCAAGAGGGAGACTTTCAGTGAGCGCGTTCAAGAAGGTGAAGGGCTGGCTGGACCGGTTGTCGGAGGCGCAGTCGCCTTACTGGCTAACATTGGTCGCGGCCCTCACAGGGCTCGCCTGCGTCATCATGACGGTGGTCGCGGCTGTGTACGCGGTGAAGTTGAGCGAGTGGACGATGCTCCCCCTATTCGCGGGGCTCGCCGTGTATTGCAGTTGGGCCACCCTCGCCCTGTGCAACGCCGCTCTCTCGCCAAGACTTGGGCTCGGCACCCGGCTCACCCTGGTGGCCTTTCTGTTTGGCGCGATCCTGACGCTGTTCGAGTCTCCCGCACACGTCCTCCGTGGTGACCTGGCCGCGATCACGCCCTGGCAGGGGGTCTTCTGGGTAATCGGTGCTGTCCTTGCCACCGTCGGGTTGGAGAGGGAGAGGCGCGCCAAGAAGGTAGACGCTGAAACGCCACCCGCCACGGCCTGATCCAATGGCTGTGAGGGCGGCGAGTCAGTTGATCCAAGGTCACTGCGCGCGTGCAGCAGACCGTCACCTGGCACGACAGCGGCAAAGAGGTCATGGACTACAAGTTGCTCGCCATCGCGGCCGAACAACGTCTTGACGACGCTGACGACGGTTCGGAGGACTACGTGCGTCCGTTCCGGATATCCCGCTGCCAGGCGACGACCCGGGCTCACTGTAGGCGCCGTCCAAGAAACCAAAACACGGGTCGTTCATCCAGACCTGCTCGGGCGCGAGGTCATCTACGCAGCTGGGCACCGGGGAGGTGCGTCTTTCTGGGCGGAGTGACCAAGACAGATCACCGGTGCACCCAGGATCGGAGGCTGGCGACGATAGGCGGGGCGCTTCGTAGGAGCACGAGGCCAGTCCCGAACGGCATCGTTCTGATCCGGTCAGGGGGCATCACCGCGATCCGCCGGGTTGACCGCTGGAGCGAACGTTGTCCGTAGCCGCCGATGCTCACGGTGTCGGCGCGTTCGTCGCGTTCGCCGATGAGGACCGACAGTTCCTGGAGGTCTTTCGAGGCTGACGCGCCGCCGAGGATGACCTTGACGATGCTCGCGTCCCAGATCGTGCTGGCGGCATGCTCGCCCCACTTGTTGCGCGCTTGGGCCAGCGACTGGAGGACGGGCATTGTCGTGATCCCGGTCCCGCCGCCCTCGGCCATCAGAACCGGAAGCGAGGGGAGCGGCGCGAGGTTGCCGATCTCGTCGAGCGCCATGAGGACGGGCGGGTCCAGGCGTGACCCGGGTGATGCGGCAGCGAGGTGGCGCGCGACCTCGGTCAGATCTTCCATGAACGCGGCGACGAGCGGCCACGAGGCACCTGCGCCGGCTCCGGTGGCGAGCAGGTAGAGCGTGCCGTTCCGGGTGAGGAAGTCGCACGGGTCGAACGCCTCGCCCGGTTCCGGGCTGACGGCGTCCAGCACGGCAGGGTCGGCGAGGCACGAGAGAGCTTGGGCGACGGCCATCCAGATGGAGTCACGGGTGCGCGGGTCGGAGGTGATCATGCCTTCGAGCGAGTCGGACCATCCTGCGGCGGCTTGCGGGTGACTGGCGAGGATGCCGGCGGCGTCGGTTGCAGCTGACGCGGAGAGCGACCACTCGAAGAGGGCCCGAGTCGGTAGCTTCTCGAGCGCGGCTGCGTGGAGAAGCGCTTGGAGTGCGGAGCGGGCCTTCCCTTCCCAGAAGCCGCCGGACTCCGTGCCGCCGGAAGAGAGTCCGGTCGACGATGCCAGCCCTGAAGCGCGGATCATCGCGGTCAGGGGCTGTTCGCAGCCGCGGATCGGCGACCATCGGACGCCGCAGCCGTCGACGGCGGGCACGCCCTCGGTGAGGTGTTGAGGGTCGAAGACGGCGACCGGCCCTCGTTCCTTGCGGGCGGCGATCGTGGCGGCGATGTTGTCCGGTCGGGTCGAGGTGGTGACTACGGCCCCGGGCGCGTCGAGGATGGCATTGATGACGAGGTGGAGTCCCTTGCCGGAACGTGGCGGACCGATCACGAGGATCGAGTCCTCGACCGATGCCCAGATCTCGCGGCCGCAACTGCGCCCGATCAGGTATCCGACGTCGGTCGCGCGGGGATGGCGGTTCGACGGGCGGAGGGTGGCGGCGCGTCGTACGAGGGCCCTCTTCGATGCGGTCGTGTCGATGTCCCGCGCTGTTGCGGTGCCTTGGATGCGGTGGGGATCTCGAGCATTCCGGTGGCGGAGCCGAGCGACGACTCTCCACACGCACCAGGCGACGGTCGCGAGGACTGCGAGGAAGAGCGTCACCACGCTCCAGTACGCGATCGCTGACAGCCCGGGCGCCTCGAACGCCCGCGCGGGTCGGCTCGGATCGGCGAGCACACGCAGTCCGCTCGCGATCCCGCCTGCGGGCGTTGCCGCGCCCGTTGCGACCGCAGCGGCTGTGGCTGCGGCGCGGAGCACTAGCGCCAGAGCGAACGCCGCCACCATCCCGATGAGTGCCAGGTCCACGAGCTCGTCGTTCGCGCCACGTGCGGCTGGGTTCATGCCGGTGCCTCGAACGGGGTGACTGTCCGAGAGGTCATCCCGAGGAGCACGAGCCCGCCGCGGGTTGCGGCGATTAGCGCGGGTGGGAGGTTGAGTGACGCGTTGCCTTCGGAATCTGCGTTCTGGCGTACGACGACGTAGGCCAGCGCGACCTCCTCGCCTGGCTGGAAACCGGCACCAGCCAGCGCCGGAGGTGGCGAGCTGGGTGACGGCTCCGCGGCGGCTGCAGCCGAGGACTCTCGAGGAGTCGCGACGTCAGTGAACGTCGAGCCGTCGGCTTCGCGTACCTCGACGCGTACAGGGGCGCCTAGGTCTGAGGTGATCTCGTCGATGACAGCGCGAAGGTCGCCACGGGTCCTGGCCTGTTCGGAATCGCGCGGGGCACCGTCGACGTCGACCGCGAGTAGGCCGTCGGCGTCGATGGCGACGTGAACGGTGCTGAGGACGACGGGGATCTTCATAGCCCCAACACCGCCCCGTCACGGCGTGCAGTGGTGGTGACAGCAGCTGTCCCGGTGCGGTGGCTGAGGGCTTCTCGGTCGAGCCCGGGCGGGTTGCCGTCGCCGACCTGCTGGGTGTCGACCTTGTCGAGGATGCCGAGCGCGGTCGCGCGGACGCGTTCGGCGGTTGACTGGACGAACTCGACCGGGTTCTTGCCGGGGACACTCGCTGCCCAGGTCGACACGTACGGCACCGTGTAGGAGGAGGTGTCGAGCCCGTGGGCGGCGCCGACCATGAGGGCGACTGATTCGGCTTCCACCTCGGCGATCTTTCGGTGCAGGGTCGCGTCGGCGGCGGACTCGGTCGACAGGGCGTTCTCCGGTGGCGCGTGGAGGAGAACATGGCCGAGTTCGTGGGCGAGCGTCTTCGCCTGGGCCGCCTCGTCCACGTCCATGCGGACCGAGACCTCGCGGGAGAGGAAGTCGGTCAGGCCGTTGGCGCCGCCGATCGCGGCAGCCGAGGAGACGAGTCGGAGCTCGAAGCCGGCGGCGGTGATCTGGTCGGCGAGCCCGTCCCAGAGTCCGGCTGGCGCTTGGCCTTGCAGCTGGGAGGGGCGGGGGAGTTCGGGCACCGGATCGCCGGTGGTCTGGGAGATGTCCCAGACGTAGGTCGGCTTGACCCCGATCATGCGGGTGCGGGCGTACTCGCCAGACATCGGCTTCTCGTTGCGCGCCAGGCGTCGCCAGGAGCTCGGGTCCTCGGGCGTGAACGAGGCGAACCGGCCGGTGACGGGTGCGAGGATGCCGTAGCCGTGCTGGCCTTTCGCGACGCTGCGCCCGAGCGAGAGCCACTGGTGGAAGCCGGCGACGTACGTCGGCGTCGGCTCCCGGACCCTGCCCTCCTTGTACGCCGCGAAGTGCTGCGCCGCGATGAGCATCGAGTTCCCGAAGAACCCACGGGAATTGCATCGGTTGTGTGATTCGGCGGGTTGGGCAGTCGTAG
>CALMKG010000224.1 GCA_937867175.1 uncultured Propionibacterium sp.
GACGAAGGCCGCCCCGCCGAACTCGGACGCCGAATCGGCCGGCTCTACCGCGAGGTGGCACGGGAGCCGGCCCGCCTCGACCAACTCCACCTGGACGACAACACCCGGGCCAACCTGACCGCCTACATCAACGAGCAACGCGCCGCCACCGGAGCGCTTCCGGATGACAAGACCGTGGTCATCGAACGGTTCCGCGACGAACTCGGTGACTGGCGGGTGGTGATCCATTCCACGCTTGGTCGCCGGGTGCTGGGCGCGTGGTCGTTGGTGATGGCCGAGGCGCTTTCCCGGGCGGCAGGCGTCGACGTCCAACCCGTCGTGTCTGACGACGGCGTGGTGCTGCGGCTGCCCGACTCCGAAACCGCCGATCGGCTGCCCGGGTTGCTGATCGCCGACCCGGACGAGGTTGCCGGGATCGTCACCGAGCAGGTGGGTGGCACCGCCCTGTTCGCCGGTCGGTTCCGCGAATGCGCCGCGCGCGCCCTACTGCTACCGCGCCGCAACCCCGGCAGGCGTGCGCCGCTTTGGCAGCAACGCCAGCGCGCCGCCCAACTGCTGGAGGTGGCCCGGCACCACCCGCGCTTCCCGATCATCATCGAAACCGTCCGCGAGGTCACCCAGGACGTCTACGATCTGCCCGGCTTGGTGGGGCTGATGCGCGGCCTGCGAACCGGCGCGACCAGGCTGGTCGAGGTGGTCACCGACAAGCCGAGCCCGTTCGCCGCCACTCTGCTCTTCCGGTATACCGGCGCGTTCCTCTACGACGGCGACGCCCCGCTCGCCGAACGCCGGGCTGCGATGCTGTCGATAGACCCCGAGTTGCTGGCGGCAGCCTTGGGTACGCTCGACCTGCGCGAACTGCTGGACCCCGACGTGGTGGCCGAGGTGATCGCCGAACTGCAGCACACCGCCCCGGGCCGCCGGGCCAAGACCCCAGACGACCTGGCCGAGCTGCCGAGACTGTTGGGCCCGCTGCCGTTGTCGGCGTTGCCCGAACGGGTTGAGCTGCCCGACCTCGATGCGGCACTGGATGCGCTGGACGCCCGGGTGACGACGGTCCGGATCGCCGGTCGAACCCAGCTGGTGGCGGTGAGCGATCTTGCCGTCCTGCGGGACGCGCTGGGCGTCCCGATTCCGCCCGGTCATGCCGTACCACCCGCCAGCGCAGGACGCGACCCGCTCACCCAGCTGATCGCCCGCTATGCCCGCACTCATGGCCCGTTCACCGTCGGCGAGGTTGCCGCCGTCTTCGGGCTCGGGGTGGCCACCGTGTCGCCGCTGCTGGACCGCGAGGTCGGCGCCCGGCGATTGTCCAGTGGTCGTTTCAGTCTGGGTGTGGCCGAACCCGAATTTGTCGACCCCGAAGTCTTGCGCCGGATGCGCACCCGCAGTCTCGCCGCCGCGCGCCGCGAACTGCGTCCGGTCTCGCAGAGCGCCTTCGCGAGGTTCCTCGCGGCCAGTCACCAACTCGACGACCGGCCCGGCTCCAGCCCGGACGAGGTGCTGTTCGCCCTGCAGCGGCTGGCCGGGGCGGTGCTGCCGGCCAGCGCCTGGGAGTCCCAAGTGCTGCCGGCCCGTCTGGCGGGCTACGACACAGCCCACCTGGACGCGTTGTTGGCCGAGTCCGAGGTGGTCGTCCGGGTACGCGGCTCGGCCGGGCCGCATGATCCGCTGGTCGCCCTGCTACCGGCGGGCGACCTCGACCTGTTGCCCCCACCGGCCGGCCCGCCCTCGCCGGAGTCGCTCACGGTGGCGCACGCGCTCGCCACCGGCGATGGGACGTTCGCTGCGGTGCAGGCCGTCCTGGGTGGCACGGCGGCCGAAGCGGTCGACGCGCTGTGGCGTGCGGCTGAGGAGGGGGTCGTCGCGCCGGTGTCGATGGCCCCGGTGCGGGCCCGGATCGGCGGCGGCAGACAGGCGGCCCACCGCGCCGAACGTCCGAACCCCCGGCGGCGAGCCCGGCTGCCGCGCTCGTCGCGGGCAGTCGGCCTGGGCGCGTCGGCCCCACCAAGCGCGATGGGTCGCTGGTACCGGGTGGTGGATCCCGAGCTCGCGCCTGCCGAAGCCGCCGTCGCGCTGGCCTCTTCGTGGTTGGAGCGGTATGGGCTCGTCACCCGCGGTGGGGTGAGCGCCGACGGCACGCCGGGCGGGTTCGCCGCCGCGTATCGGTTGCTGTCCGAACTTGAGACGGCCGGCACCGTGCTGCGCGCCTACGTAGTGGAGGGGCTGGGCGGTGCCCAGTTCACCACCCGTGACGTGCTGGCGCAGGTGAGGCAGTTCGCCGACTCACCGGACAAGACCGAATGGCCCTCCGGCACCGCGCATCCAGTGCCCATCGTGTTGGCCGCGCTCGACCCGGCCAACCCCTTCGGCAGCGTTCTGCCGTGGCCGGAGCATGCCCTCGCCCGGCCGGCGCGGACAGCCGGCGCACTGGTGGTGCTGGCCGACGGGCTCTGCCTGGCACACCTGACCCGCGGCGGTCGCGTATTGACCCTGTTCGCAGACCCAGACGCCAGAACAGGCACCGCATTCCTGGTGACGAGCGCCCTATTGCAGGCGATCGGTGAGGGACGCCTGCAGCGGCTGCGGATAGAAGAGGTGGACGGTCGGCCGACGCTGGGCTCCGGGGTCGAGGCGGCCATGAGGTCGGCGGGCGGTCGGCTGGCGCCCCAGGGCATCGTCCTGGAGGCGTCGGTCGCCGCCGTCAACCCGTCGGCAGGGTGGCCAGGATCACGATGGCTGACACCAGGCTGAACCCGGCCAGCACTACCACGCCATGCGAGGCCGGTCGGTTTCGCAGCTTGTCCGCGATTCCGGCCAGAAACAGCACCGAGGCGAACAACACGGTGGAAAGTACGTAGCGCTGGTTGTTGGCGGCGGCAAGGTCCGCGTCCGCAATGGCTGCCGCCGCGGTGTCCAAGGCTTGGTCAGCGGCGGCCTGGGCGGGCAAGACGTACTCGGGCCGATCGAAGGGTGAGCCGTCCGGCAGGCGCCCGTCCTGACCCACCGGCAACGCCTGCCAGGCTTCGAAGGCAGCCACGAAATGGGGCAGGAAGCGCAGCGCCACCTCGTCGGCGAGCTGCTCCTGCCCGCTCATTTCCGCCCCGACCCAGGTCGTGAACAGCAGCACGTCGCTGTTCATCTGACGATCGGCTATGGCGGACTGTCGTGCGGCATCCAGCCGGGCACCGTTTGCGGCACGGGACTGGTCTGAATTGACCGCACTCCACACCGCAGCCTGGTAGCCGCACCACGCCGAGGCGAGTGTTGCCAAGGACAGGATCACCGCTGCCGCCAAGCTCCATCGATAATCTCGACGGTCTTTGGTGACCGGAGCCTCGGTCGTCTCGTCTGCCATCGCTGCCTCCGCGTTCTGGGTTGTGCGGCCATCGAACCACGGCCGGCGATCCGCCACGTTGTGAATTGACCCAATTGTGCTTGTTGGACGCTCCGCCGGCCAGCGGGCAGCCGTCGTGGCCGGGGTCCCGTTCGGAGTAGTCGCCAGCTTCGGGCAGAATGGGCAAGGACTCGCAGCTGCGTGTCCATCGACGCTGGCGGCCAGGTATGCCGCCGAAAGGAAGAACCGTGTCCACCACCGTCCTCATCAGCCGCAACGGAACCTTCGAACCTCTGATGGTGGACACCGGGACTACCGGACTCGACCTGTTCGGGGACGATCGCAGCATTGTCGCGATGTCTGTCAACGGCACCACTGTCGACCTTGCGGCCCTGGTCGGCGAAGGCGACCGGATCGAACCCGTGCTGATGACATCAGCGGAGGGCCTGTCGATCGTCCGGCATTCCGCCGCCCACGTCACCGCACAGGCGGTGCAGCAGATCTACTCCGACGCCAAGTTGGGCATCGGCCCGCCCATCGTGGATGGCTTCTACTACGACTTCCAGATGGACCCGATCGGCCCCGACGAACTCGCCGGTATCGAGAAGAAGATGCAGGCGATCATCAAGGAACGCCAGCGTTTCGTCCGCCGTGAGGTCAGCGACCAGGAGGCCATCGACGAAGAGGCGAATGAGCCGTTCAAGCTCGAACTGGTCCGCGACAAGGGCGGGGCGTCTGCCGACGACGGCAGCTCGGTCGAGGTCGGTGGGGGACAGCTGACCATGTACGACAACGTCCGACGCAACGGTGAGGTCGCCTGGACCGACCTGTGCCGCGGGCCGCATGTGCCGCACACCGGCTACATCAATGCGGTCGCCCTGACCAAGACGTCGGCCGCCTACTGGCGAGGCGACCAGCGCAACCCGCAGTTGCAGCGCATCTACGGCACCGCGTGGGCCACCCGCGACGACCTGAAGGACTACCAACACCGGCTGGCCGAAGCGGCCAAGCGTGACCACCGCAAGCTCGGCGCCGAACTCGACCTGTTCAGCTTCCACGAGGAGGTCGGATCTGGGCTTCCGTTGTTCCACCCCAAGGGCGGTGTGATCAAGCGTGAGATGGAGGACTACGTCCGCGCCCGCCACATCGCCGAGGGCTTCGACTACGTCGGCACACCGCACATCGCCAGGGAGGAGCTCTACTACACCTCGGGTCATCTGCCCTACTACGCCGAGGGTATGTTCCCGCCGCTGGACGACGATGGTCAGGCCTACCGCCTGAAGGCGATGAACTGCCCGATGCACAACCTCATCTACTCCTCCCGCGGCCGGTCGTACCGCGAGCTGCCGCTGCGGTTGTTCGAGTTCGGCACGGTCTACCGAAACGAGAAGTCGGGTGTGGTGCAGGGCCTCACCCGCGTCCGCTCGATCACTCAGGACGATTCGCATTCGTACTGCACCCCTGAGCAGGCACCCGACGAGATCCGCCACCTGCTGCGGTTCATCCTCAGCCTGCTGTCCGACTTCGGGCTGACCGACCTCGCCCTGGAGTTGTCGACCCGTGACGAGGACGGCAAGAAGAAAGACAAATTCATCGGTTCCGACGAACAATGGGCCAAGGCCACCCAGGTGCTGGCCGCGATCGCGGCCGAATCGGGCCTGCGGGTCGTTGACGATCCGGGCGGCGCCGCCTACTACGGGCCGAAGATCTCCATCCAGGCGTCCGACGCCATCGGCCGCACCTGGCAGATGTCCACCATCCAGTACGACTTCAACCAGCCGCAGCGGTTCGGCCTGGAGTACACCGCCCCGGACGGTTCGCACCAGCAGCCGGTGATGATCCACTCGGCGAAGTTCGGTTCCATCGAACGATTCATGGGCGTGCTGATCGAGCACTACGCCGGTGCCTTCCCGGTTTGGCTGAGCCCGGTGCAGGTGGTTGGAATCCCAGTTGCCTCGACCTTCAACCAGTACCTGGACGATGTGCTCGCCAAGCTGCGGGCCCTGGGGATTCGTGCCGAACTCGATGGTTCCGACGACCGGATGCAGAAGAAGATCCGCAACGCCCAGAAGCAGAAGACCCCGTTCATGCTCATCGCCGGCGAGCAGGACGCCGCAGCGGGTTCGGTGTCGTTCCGGTTCCGGGATGGCTCGCAACGCAACGGCGTGGCAGCCGACGAGGCGATCGAATTCATCCGAGACTGGGTGGCGTCGCGCCGCAACGACGATCCAAAGGCCGACTCCTGAGATGACCGAACCAACTACTCCGCAGATCATCGAAGCCGGTGACCTGCCCGGGCAGCCGGATGCGCTGCAGCGGCTGTGGACGCCGTATCGCATGGTCTACATCGACGGCCAGGACAAGCCCACCGACAGCAGCGAGCAGGAGTGCCCCTTCTGCCGGGCGCCAAGGCGCACCGATCCCGATGCCCTGATCGTGCACCGCGGACTCACCGCCTACGTGATCTGCAATCTCTACCCGTACAATCCAGGTCACCTGTTGGTCTGCACCTACCGGCACGTGTCCGACTACATCGACCTCACCAGGCAGGAGACCTTGGAGGTCGCCCAACTGACGCAGAGGGCGATTCGGGTCGTCCAGCATGTCTCGGCGCCGGCCGGTTTCAACCTGGGCATGAACCAGGGCGCCGTCGCCGGTGCGGGCATCGCGGCGCACCTCCACCAACACCTCGTGCCTCGTTGGCCGGGCGACTCCAATTTCCTGCCGGTGGTCGGACGCACGAAGGCGCTGCCGCAGTTCCTGGCAGATACCCGCGAGTTGTTCGCTGACGCTTGGACCGACCTTTTCGGGTCGGCCGCCTCGGAGGACCTGGATGCTTGAAAACCTGCGGTCTGTTGTCACCAAGGTGATCTCGCCGATCTGCCGCTGGCTGCTGCGGATCGGGGTGACACCCGATGCAGTCACTTGGGCCGGCACCATCGGCACCGTGCTGGTCAGCATGATCTTCTTCCCGCAGGGCTGGCTGTGGCAAGGCGTGGTCGTGTTACTGGTGTTCATCTTCTCCGACCTGCTCGACGGGACGATGGCCCGCCAATCCGGGCGCAGTTCGAAGTGGGGCGCCTTCCTCGACTCGACCTTGGACCGCATCGCCGATGGTGCGGTCTTCGGTGGTCTGGCCCTCTACTTCGCAGGTCCGGCTGATTCGGTGCTGTGGTGCGGCGCGGCGATCGGGGCGCTGGTCTTCGGCCAGGTCACCTCCTACAGCAAGGCGCGCGGCGAGTCACTCGGTATCCCGGTCCACGGCGGGCTGGCTGGACGCGCCGACCGGCTGTTCCTCGGTCTGCTGGGCGCACTTCTGACCGGGCTGGGCATTGCCTGGGCGCTACCGGCCGCGGTGGCGGTGCTGTGCCTCGCCGGCGCGATCACGGTCGGCCAGCGGATGTTCATCGTCCACCGGGCCATCCAGCAGGCGGCCGAGCAGCGCGCCGAGGAAGCCCGGTGAGTTCGCTGGTCTCCGCACCAACCCAGCTGCGCCTGATGAAGGGGGCCGCCGCCATCCCGCAGGTGATTTGGTGGCCGCTGGGCCAACTCGCCAGTCTCGTTCTGGCGGCGCGTCCCCCCAAGCCGCTTCGGCAGTGGGCGCTCAACGCCGGTGTCGTCACGGGACGCTCGCCGAGCTATTGGCAGCGGCGTGCCGCACAGTTCTCCTGGATCCGCAACAGCGTCGGTTCGCTGCAGCTGGGACGTTGGAGCAAGCGCCGCATCCTCAACACGGTGCACTGGGTCGACGATGGCCGGGCGCGCATCGAGCGACTGCAGGCCGAACGAGGAGTGGTCTTGGCGCTGCCTCATATGGGCAGTTGGGACCTTGTGGCCGCCTACGGAGGCTCGATCGGGCTGCCGCTGTCGTCGGTGGCCGAAAGGTTGCCGGCCGGACAGTTCGAGTACTTCCGCGACCTTCGCGCAGCACTGGGTATTAAGATCCACCCCTACGGCGAACCGAACGTGGTGGCCGCTTTGTGTGATGATCTGCGGCGGGGCCGGCTGGTCTGTCTGGTCGCCGACCGGGACTTCGGACGACGAGGGCTTCCGGTGCGCTGGCCCACCCCAGACGGTGGGCGTGACCTGACAATGCCGGCCGGGCCCGTGATCATCGCCCAGCAGACCGGGGCTGCCCTGATGGGAGCAGCCACGACCTTCGAAGGAAGTTGCCTGCGTGTGGTCGTAGGAGAGCCGATCCCGCTGCGTGCCGGCGCCGAAGGCGCCGAACAGATGGCCCAGGAACTCGCCGAGTTCTTCACGACTCAAGTCAGTGCGAAGCCGACAGATTGGCACATGATGCAAAAGTTCTTCCCTGGAGTGGTTGCATGAAGATTGGATTGGTTTGTCCCTACTCGTTCCAACGGCCCGGAGGGGTGCAGAATCACGTTCTGGGCCTGGCCGGTTGGCTGAAGAAGCAGGGCCACCGGGTTGCCATCCTCGCCCCCGGTGAACCGCCCCGCGGAATGCTGGCCAGCTACGGTCTGGTCGATTCCGAATACACCACCTGCGGCAGGGCGCTGCCGGTCAAGGTGAACGGTTCGGTCGCGCGCATCAATTTCGGAGTCGGCCCTGCCAGACGCGCCAAGGCTTGGTTGGACGCCGGCGACTTCGACGCAGTTCACATCCACGAGCCGATGACACCGAGCCTGTCCATCCTCACCCTGTGGCTGACCGATCGACCGGTGACCGCCACCTTCCAC
>CALMKG010000225.1 GCA_937867175.1 uncultured Propionibacterium sp.
AGGCCTCCTCCAAGTCGCGCACGTCGCGCGGCAGGCTCAGCGCAGGTTCCGGAGCGCGGGCAGCTACCGGGGCGATTGCGACTGCCATCAGGCTCGCCACCAAGGCGCAGCACCACCTACGCTTCATCGTCTGCGTGCCCCCTTTGACAGTTCTACCAGTTCGGTGTGGACGTCAAGCATGCGCGCCACCGAAGCGCTCCAGTCGTAGCCCTCCGCACGTTTCCGCGCGGCCTGCCGCAACTCCGGCGATCGTCGGGCGAGGAGTCGTTCGATCGCGTCGGCGATCCCCGGCGCGCACGGGCTTCCCCACTCGCCGCAACTCTCGTCCACCAGTTCGCGAGCCCCGCCCCGGCTAGCGGTCACCACCGGTGTCCCGCAGGCCAAGGCCTCCAGTACGGCCAGCCCGAATGTCTCGGTGGGGCACACCGAAAGCGAGATGTCGGAGCGCGCGAACCTGCGGGCCACCTCGTCGCGTCCTTCGACGAATCCGTGGAATACCACCGGGGCTTCACCCGCCTGCTTCTGCATCGCCGCGATGTCGGGGCCGGTGCCATACATGTTGAGCTGGAAATCGACCCCTCGGTGATACAGTTCGACGGCGGCGCCCACTGCCAGGTCCGGGTGCTTTTCGTGTGACATTCTGCCCACATAGCACAACTGGGCGGGGCCAAGGTCGGCATCGGGGGCACCCTTGTCAGGGTTGAATGTGCCGAGGTCAACACCGAGTGGCACTTTGCGCAGTCGCGCGCTGGTGTGCGCAAACTCCCCCGCAGAGTAATCGGAGGTGACCACCACCAGGTCGAAGCTCCTCGCCAGCCGACGGTTCATCGCCCCGACCACCGCCTCAACGCCGACCCCCGACCGCAGCCAGTCGGCCAGCATGTCGTCCAGACGCTCGTGGCTGAACAGCACCGATCCGATACCACGGCGCCTGGCCCACCGCCCAACTTGAGACAACGTCCACTTGTCAGAGCACTCCACCGAGGTCGGGTTGAACCTCTCCAGGAGTCGAAGCACCCGCCGCGGCTGCATGATCATCCGGTAGGTGGACGACACCTTCGGCGCCTTCACCTGCACGATCGTGCCGCCCGTGGTCTCCTCGATCCGATCGTGGGCGCCGGGGATGACCAGAATGCGTTCGGCGCCCGCAGCGACGTAGCCGCGACCCAAGTGCTCGATGGCCACCTTCATGCCACCTGAGGTTGGCCCCACGAAGTTGGCGAGCTGTGCGATGCGCAGCTGTGCCATCGGACCTCCCCGGGTTTGACTCACCGAAGCCTATCCGACCACGGCTCACCCGCCCCCCATCGCGGCAAAAACCGCAATGCCTGAATGTCTCGGCGATCTCGCCCGACAAGAAGACCCGACCAGCGGCGCCCATCGTGCGCGCCGCTGGTCGGGTCTGGTCGTTTGGCGATCAGGCCTGGGCCGCGTCCTTCTTGGCCTCGTCGGTAGCAGCCGTCTCGGCAACATCGGCCGCGGACTCGTCGATCGCCTCCATGACAGCCTGCGGCTCGACCGCCTCTGTGTCGGCCGTGTCCATGGGCGCGTCCACGTCGGCGTTGTCGGCAGTAGCCTGGTCGACGGTCTTGAAGGCGCTGGTCTCAGCTTTCTTGGTCGACTTCTTCGGCTCAGTCTTCTTGATCGGCTCGGTCACCAGCTCAATGATCGCCATCGGGGCATTGTCACCCTTGCGCGGCCCGACCTTGGTGATCCGGGTGTAGCCACCGTCTCGTCCGGCCATCTTCGGTGCGATCTCGGCGAACAAGACGTGCACGATGTCGCTGTTGGTGATGGTCTGCTTGACTAGGCGCCGGGAATGCAGATCGCCGCGCTTGGCCTTGCTGATCAGCTTCTCGGCGACCGGCTGCACACGGCGGGCACGGGTCTCAGTGGTGGTGATGCGGCCATGCTCGAACAGCTGGCTGGCCAGGTTGGCCAGGATGATCCGCTCATGGGCAGGGCTACCGCCGAGGCGGGGCCCCTTGCTTGGCTTGGGCATTTCTCAGTTCTCCAGGTTTCAGTGAGGGATCAGTACTGCTCGGTCTCGATGAACTCGTCGTCCTCGTCGCCGACGGCGGCGAACTGGTCGGCGGCTGCCAGTGGGTCGAAGCCGGGCGAGCTGTCCTTGAGGACCAGGCCGAGTTCGGCCAGCTTCGCCTTCACCTCGTCGATCGACTTCGAACCGAAGTTGCGGATGTCGAGCAGGTCCTGCTCGCTGCGGCTGACCAGTTCTCCCACGGTGTGGATGCCTTCACGTTTCAGGCAGTTGTATGAGCGGACGGTCAGGTTGAGATCCTCGACCGGCAGCGCGAGGTCGGCGGCGAGTTGCTCATCGATCGGGCTCGGCCCGATCTCGATGCCTTCTGCGTCCACGTTCAGTTCACGTGCCAAGCCGAACAACTCGACCAAGGTCTTGCCTGCCGACGCCATCGCGTCGCGCGGGGTGATTGCGGGCTTGGTTTCAACGTCCATCACCAAGCGGTCGAAGTCGGTGCGCGTCTCGACACGGGTGGCCTCCACCTTGTAGGTGACCTTCATCACCGGCGAATAGATCGAGTCCACCGGGATACGACCGATCTCGGCGTCCGGATTCTTGTTCTGCGTGGACGACACATAGCCACGGCCCCGCTCGACGATGAGCTCCATCTCGATGGAACCCTTCTCATTGAGTTCGGCGAGATGCAGTTCGGGGTTGAGAACCTCGACGCCAGCGGGTGCTGCGATGTCAGCAGCGGTCACCGCGCCAGCACCGGACTTCCGCAGGTACATGGCGACCGGCTCGTCCTCTTCGCTGGTCAGGACCAGTTCCTTGAGGTTGAGGATGATCTCGGTGACGTCCTCGACAACCCCGGGCAGCGTGCTGAACTCGTGCTGGTTGCCTTCGATCTTGATGCTGGTCACCGCGGCACCGGGGATGGACGACAGCAGCGTGCGCCGCATGGAGTTGCCCAAGGTATACCCGAAGCCGGGCTCCAGCGGCTCAATGATGAACCGCGAGCGGTTCTCGCCCAATACTTCTTCGGAAAGACTCGGGCGTTGAGTGATGAGCATTCTTCTTCCTTCCCACGTCGCCCGCTATATGACGACGCGATGGACGGGGCACAGAACCGTTCTGCGCCCCATTGATTGCTACTTCGAGTAGAGCTCGACGACCGCCTGCTCATTGACGTCGATGGTGATCTGCTCGCGGGTGGGCAACTGGTGCACCAGGATCCGCATGCGATTCGGCTTCACCGTCAGCCAACCCGGCACTTCCCGTTCGCCCCAGGTTTCGCGAGCGATGATGAACGGCGTCAGATTCAGCGACTTGGGTGCAACGTCCACGATGTCGAGAGGGCTCACCCGGAAACTCGGGATGGTGACGCGCTTGCCGTTGACCAGGAAGTGGCCGTGACTCACCAT
>CALMKG010000226.1 GCA_937867175.1 uncultured Propionibacterium sp.
GCTGCGGTGCGGCGGCAGGAGATGAGCACGCTGACGACGGCGGTGCGCGCCGCGGAGCTCAGTAGCACCGGGTGGCTGACGCCGGGCGAGGTCGCCGTCGTCCTGCGCTCGGCTTACGACCCCGCCGCCGCCCCGGCGCTGGAGCGCCACGGGGACCTGGGCCGTGACCTGGCGACCGCAGGTCCGGTCGCGGTTACCGAGACCTGGGACCGGCTGCGGTCGGACTCCGCGCACCATGCGGTGCTGTGGATCACCGAGTGGCCTCGCTCGCAGGTGTATCCCGGCTTCCTCGCGCCGCTCGTGCTGTCCAACGGCATCCTGCGCACCCTCGCCCTGCACTACACCCCGGTGCGCGCCGACCAGGCCGCGCGGGACCTGCGGAAGAAGAAGACCGAGCTCATCTCCGATGCCGCCCAGCGGCGCAAGATCGGGCAGATCGACGACGCGGCCAGCAGCGCCGAGCTGGACGACGTGCTCCAGCAGGAGGCGGACCTGACTGCCGGGCACGGCGTCCTGCGCGTCTCCGGCCTCGTCTCCGTCTCTGCGCCGACCGTGGACGAGCTCGACGCGGCGGTGGCCGCGGTCGAGCAGGCGGCGATCCAAGCGTCCTGCGAGACCAGGCGGCTCGTCGGTCAGCAGGCGCAGGCATTCACCGCTGCCGCGCTGCCGTTGTGCCGGCCGGTCTGACCCGGCGCACCTGCTCACCAACCGTCACGCCTTCCTGTGAGGAGCCCCGATCATGCCGACCTTCGATGACCCGCTCGCGGACGCCGCTGAGGCGTCCGCCGCGCTGCGGGGCCTGGCCCCCGCGACCCGCACGTTCGAGAGCCCCGCCGACACCCACCCGGTGATCGGAGATCTGCTCGCCGGCGTCAGGTCGCTGCGGCAAGTGCTCGACCAGCTCGCAGCCGCCCACATCAGCGCCCGCGCCAGGGCGCACGACGACGCCGGGAACCAGGCCGCCGGCGCAACCTCGGCCCTCGCAGCTGCCGATGAGCTGCACCAGGCCGGCACCCTGCTGGACACCGTGGAGTGGCGGCTGGACGCCGCCTCCCAGCACTCCGGTCGCATCGCCTGGCACCCCGCACCTGCCGTCGAGGACGGCCCGGCGAGGCGGTGGGTCAGCGTCGTGTTCCTGGAAGGCGCCGAGGCCGATGAGGTGCTGGAGCTGATCGACCGCGACGGGACGGATGCAGCGATCGAGCACCTGGCCGGGCACGACTACGGAGCGGAGACCACCCAGGCCGCGCTCGAGAACGGATACGTCTACGACGAGCCCCCGGCAGGTGTGCTCGACAAGGTGGCCACCCACGACGTCTACACGCTCACCTACAACCCCTTCCTCGGGCACGTCTCGCTGCTGCGCAAGCACGACACCGTGCCCGACCCGGCGCTCCTCGGCATCGACACCCCGGCCTCCGCACCCGCATCGGAGTCGAGGCGGGAAGCGGAACGCGCCGCGCACAAGTCCACGCGTGCAGTCGGCCCCGCGGTCAGCCGGGGGCGAGACGGGGCCGACTGGTTCACCCGCCGCCCCGGCGCCGCCTCCGCACACGGACGGGGGCTGGCGCTGTGACCGGGCAGGACGACAGCCGCCTGCACACCGCCGTGCTCGTCGGTCCCGAAGGCGAGCGGCGCCGGGCACGCAAGGCCCGCCGGCAGGCGGCGGCGAAGGTCGAGACCGATGCCCGCCAGCATCGCAAGGCACAAGCTCGGGCGAAGTGGGAGGCGGAGCAGGCTGAACGCCGCAACACGAGCTACCTGCCCGCCTCCGGCGAGGCGGGGCCCGCGGCGTTGCGGACGCCGGGCCGGTTCCGGCTCCCCAAGCACCAAGACACCTCCGCGACGCTCGCCGGCCAGTACCCCTTCCTGGCCGAGGCCGGCCTCGGCAGCCAGGGCGTCTTCGTCGGCCAGGACCTCTACAGCGGCGGATCGTTCGTCTACGACCCCTGGGTGCTCTATCAGCGCGGCCTCATCACGGCGCCGAACGTCGTGCTCGCCGGGATCGTCGGCTCCGGCAAGTCTTCCCTGGCGAAGTCGCTGTACACGCGCAGCCTGCCGTTCGGACGCAGGGTCTACGTCCCCGGCGACCCTAAGGGCGAACACACGGCTGTCGCGGAGGCGGTCGGCGGACGGGCGATCATCCTCGGCCACGGCCTTCGCAATCGTCTGAACCCGCTCGATGAGGGCCACCGGCCATCTGCCGTGTCGGATACGGAGTGGGCGATGCAGGTCGCCTCCCGCCGCCGCGACCTCATCGGCGCCCTCGCAGAGACCGTGCTGGACCGGGCGCTGTCGCCGTTGGAGCACACCGCCATCGACCTCGCCCTCCGAGACGCCGTCCGCAGCGCCGAGGTGCCGATCCTGCCGATGGTCGTCGACCGCATCCTCACCCCCAACACGGGGGACGATGAGGACGGTCGGCTCGCGGAAGACGGTCGTCTCGTCGGCCACGCGCTCCGTCGGCTTGTCGCCGGAGACCTCCAAGGCCTGTTCGACGGCCCCTCCACGGTCAGGTTCGACCCGTCGCTGCCGATGGTGTCGCTCGACCTATCGCGGGTCGCGGAGAACAGCACGCTGATCTCGGGGCTGATGACCTGCTCGTCCGCATGGATGGAGTCCGCTCTGTCCGACCCGGCGGGCGGGCAGCGATGGGTGGTCTACGACGAGGCGTGGCGGCTCATGCAGTACCCGGCGCTGCTTCGCCGCATGGACGCCCAGTGGAGGCTGGCGCGGCACTTCGGAATCGCGAACATGCTCATCTTCCACAAGCTCTCCGACCTCGACAACGTCGGCGATGCCGGGACCGCGATGCGCGCCCTCGCCTCGTCGCTGCTGGCGAATGCGGAGACCCGGATCGTGTACCGGCAGGAGCCGGACCAGCTCGGCTCCACCGCCCTCGCGCTCGGGCTCACCGGCACCGAGCAGAAGCTGCTCCCCGGCCTGGGGACCGGTCAGGGGCTCTGGCGGATCAAGGACCGCTCCTTCGTCGTGCAGCATCAGCTCCATCCCGCCGAGCTCGCCGCGTTCGACACCACCGGCCGCATGACCAGCGAACCCACGTAAGATCACGAATCCTGAAGGCAGTTGAGGCGGGAACCCACGGGCCGAGGGGCCATTTCAGAGTATCTGAGGTCGTGAGTTCGCGGTGTCGATGTCGTCGGGGAGCAGTCGCGGGATGAGCCGCACGAACACGACCATGACGATGAGCTCGACGAGGGTCTGTGTGACAACGACGAGCGGAGCAAGGTCGAACGCGGCGGGTAGGGCGAGGACGAGCGGGAGGACGACGAGGGAGTTGCGGGTCGCGCCGCTGAACACGATCGCGCGGCGACCGGGGACGTCGATCCGGGCAACCTTCCCGGCGGCGGCACCGATCGGGACCATGACCGCGGCGAACAGGATGTAGACGGGGATGGCGAGCAGGAGCGCGCCGAGCTGTCGTCCGACGCCGGCGATCTGGGAGGCCACCACGACAGCGAGGCTGAGCATCATGAGCGGCACCATCGCCCCCAGCACGGTGCCCTGGATCGCTACGCCCCAGCGGGTGCCGGCGGCGGCAAGCTGGGTGAACCCCGCGGCAACGAGAGGCAGCGCGATAAGCAGCAGGAACGCCTCGATGAACGGGGCGAAGTCGACCGTGGCGACGAACTCGGCTCCGACGAACAGCCAGAGGTAGAGCGGCAGCAGGAGCATCTGCGCGAGCATCAGCAGTGGTGCGGCCGCGAGCAGCCGATCCTTGGCTCCACCGGCGATGCCGGTGAACACGATGACGTAGTCCACGCATGGCGTGAGGAGGACGAACAACACGCCGATCAGGAGCACCTGATCGTGGGCGACGATCCGCGAAAGGACGTAGACGACGATCGGGACGGCGACGAAGTTCACCGTCAAGACGGTGACGAGGAAGCGCCAGTCGCGGAACGCCTGCCCGATCTTCGCGAACGGCACCCCGAGGAAGGTCGCGTAGAGCAACAGCCCGAGCACGGGGTTGATCGCCAACTCCGCCGGGTGCGCAATCGCCGGGATCAGCAGCCCGATGCCCGCGCCGAGGACGAACGCGGCGAGGTAGAGGGGCACCTGCCACCGCTCCATCCACTCGACCGCCGTCCGCATGAGTCTTATCCTTCCAGCCTTCCAATAGGTCACTGATCGCTGTATAGTCAGTGTGTGCTGACTCTTGCTTCTCGGGTGGACGTGATGAACCGGCTCGGCCGGGCGATGGCCGACCCGACCCGCTCGCGCATCCTGCTGTCGCTGCTGGAGCAGCCGGGGTATCCGGCGAAGCTCGCCCGCGACCTGGACCTGACCCGTACAAACGTGTCGAACCACCTGTCGTGTCTGCGTGGTTGCGGGATCGTGGTTGCCGAGCCCGAGGGTCGGCAGACTCGGTACGAGATCGCCGACCCACACCTGACGGCGGCGCTCGTCGCGCGGGTGGATGTGACGCTCGCCGTCGACGAGAGCGCGCCGTGCCTGGACCCGGCCTGCAGCGTGCCCGGCTGCTGCGACACCGAGGCCACCGCATGATGAGCGCGCCGGCCCTGACCGACGAGCGCCGCGCCCAGCTGCACCGGCGGGTGCGGTTCATCGTCTTCTTCACGATCACCTGGAACGTCATCGAGGCTGTCATTGCGCTCTCGGCCGGCGCGGTTGCGTCGTCTGCGGCGCTGATCGGGTTCGGTCTGGACTCGGTGATCGAGGTCGCCTCTGCCGCCGCGATCGCCTGGCAGTTCACTCGCAGAGACCCCGAACGGTGGGAGAAGGCCACCGTCCGGGTGATCGGGGGCGCGTTCTTCGCCCTGGCCGTGTACGTCGCCGTCGATGCGATCCTCGCCCTCACCGGCGTCCGCGACCCGGATCACAGTCCGGTCGGTATCGGGATCGCGATCGCCAGCCTGATCGTGATGCCCGTCCTGGCCTGGTTCGAGTTTCGCACCGGCCGGGAGCTGCGCTCCAAGAGCGTGCAGGCCGATGCGAAGCAGCTTCTGCTGTGCATCTACCTCTCCGGCACCGTCCTCATCGGGCTCGTCCTCAACGGCCTGTTCGGGTGGGCGTGGGCCGACTCCATCGCCGCGCTCGTGGTGGCGGGCCTGGCGATCCGTGAGGGTATCGAGGCTTGGCGCGGCGACATCGAATCCCCCTTCGAGGTGCTCGAAGACCTCGACCACGACGACCACGAGGAGGTCACCCCGTGACCCACATCGGCCCGCTCAACGGCCTGCCCATCGCCTGCACGCTGACCCCCACCGCCGGCAAGGCGCAGATCGAGAAGTGGCGAGCATTCGACGAGGACTACGCACTCGAAACGGAACGCACCGACACGCGGCTGACCATCCACTACGCCAAGGTCGAGGACTCCATCGCCCGCCTTCGCGGGCTGGTCGAGGCCGAAAGCTCCTGCTGCTCCTTCGTCGACTGGCGCATCGAGGAGCAGCACTCGGACCTGCGGCTCGTGGTGACCGGCTCCCCGCAGCAACTCGCCGCCCTCAACGTCGGATAGTCCAGCCCGAGCCGAGCGTTCACCATTCCTGCGATTCCTTCACGAATCGTGAACTCCTCGCACTAATCCTGAACGTTCGTCAGCCGCGGAGCACTGGCCGTACTCGCCCGCGTACCTGATGGATATGAGACTGCGACCGACTTACACCGCGAACGAACTCACGGCGGTTGGGACAGATGCGCACGAGTTCGGGAATCTCGACGTGCCTTCAGGAATCCCGAACGATCGGCAGGATTCCTGATGCTCCGGCCCCGCTACAAGCGATCCTGGGGCGAACCCGCATCCCGAAGCGGGAGTGCCGAGCCCGTGCCGGTCGTGCTCCCGCTCGTCGCCATCACCATCGCCGAGGACGGCCGCATGACCGTCACTGTCGACGGGGCGCCGTTCGAGCCGGAGCCGTTCGCGCCGCCGTGGCGGCGGGAGGACTTCGCCCGCGTCCTCGACCAGCTCACCGACCTGCGCCGCTCCCCGGTGCGGGTCGAGGTGCGCGAAGCGGACGGAACCGTGTTCACCGACATCATCACCCCGAGCAGGCGCCGCCGCACCGAACCCGATCCAGAGCCGGCATCGGAAGAACCGGCCCGCCGACCGGCGGCGGAACTCGTCGCGCTGCACGGGGAAGGGTTCGTTCCCGGCGAGGACGTCGCGATCGCCGTCGTCATCGCCCACGGCGATGCCGCCCCGGACGGCACCATGCGCGGCCTCGTCGAAGCCCACCAGCTCGCCGGGACCCCGACCCGCGAGGTCATCCTGCTCGGCCGCGTCTCCGGCACCCTCACGATCGGCCACCCCGAATGAGCACGCCCCGGCCCACGGGAGCGCTCGGGGACGAGCTGAGCAACCTCGGCATCGGCATCCTCATCGGCACGGCGGTCCTCGCCGCCATCCTCCGCGGCGCCGGGTCCGTCGCCGCCTGGATCACCGGCGTCAACCAGCCCACTGGCGGAGTCGAAGCCGGACTGGGCGTGCTGCTGGGCCCCGGTGACCCAGCGACCGCGCTCGGCGCACCGGGCCTGAGCGCCGTGGCGTACTGGATCACCGCCGGTCTGCTGGTCCTCGGCGCCGGAGTGGCCGGCTGGTGGACGTGGCGGTTCTTCCGCGAGCACGGCCGTCAAGTGAATACCGACCCGTACCGCATCGCCGGGATCGCCACCCGCAACGAGGTCGCTAAGGCCGCCTCGGAGGCGGCGCTGCTGCGCCGGGCCGGTCACCTGCGGCCCTCGCTCCACCAGCCGCAGCCGAAGGATGTCGGCTACCGGATCGGCGCCTCACATGGCACGAGCGTCTGGGCGTCCGTCGAAGACAGCATCCTGCTGATCGGCCCGCCCCGCTCCGGGAAGGGCGCCCACATCGTCATCAACGCCATCTTGGACGCCCCTGGCGCGGTCGTCACCACATCGACGCGGCCGGACAACCTGACCGCGACGCTCCGCGCCCGGCAGAAGATCGGCCCTGTCGCGGTGTTCGACCCCCAGCACCTCGCCGAAGGCCTACCCGCCGGGCTCAGGTGGTCACCCATCCGCGGGTGTGAGGACCCTTTGACGGCGATGATCCGCGCGACCGGCCTTGCCGCCGGCACCGGTCTCTCGGCCGGCGGGGTCGAGGGAGGCGGGTTCTGGGAGGGCAAGACGAGGACCGCGCTCCAGGCGCTCCTCCATGCCGCCGCCCTCGATCACCGGCCGCCCTCGGAGCTGTTCCGTTGGACCCTCGACCCCTCCGCCGCCGCGGACGCAGTGGCGATCCTCACCGCGAACCCGCGAGCGGCGACTGGGTGGGCGGACTCGTTGCAGGCGATGATCGACTCCGACCCCCGCACGCGCGACTCCATCTGGCAAGGCGTCTCCCTCGCCCTCGCCGCGCTGGCAGACCCGCGCGTGCTCGACGCCGTCTCGCCGCGCGAGGACGAGGACTTCGACCCCGAAGCGTTCCTCCGCGACCGAGGAACCCTCTATCTGCTCGCCACCGGAGCCGGCGCCAACAACTCCGCTGCGTTGGTGGCGGCGTTCGTGGAAGACGTCGTGGAAGCCGCCCGCCGCCTCGCCGCCACGAGCCCCGGCGCCCGCCTCGACCCGCCACTGCTGCTCGCACTCGATGAGGTCGGCAACCTCGCACCCTTGCCCTCGCTGCCGACGCTCATGGCAGAGGGCGGCGGAACCGGGATCACGACCATGCCCGTACTCCAAAGCCTCGCGCAGGCGCGGGAGAAGTGGTCGGAGACCGCGGCCGGCGCGATCTGGGACGCCTCTATAGTCAAGATCGTCCTCCGCGGAGCGGCGAACTCCAAGGACCTGCACGACCTGACCACGCTCATCGGCGAGCGCGACGAAGTGACCGACTCCACCACGGTCGGAGACCACGGCTCCCGCTCCGCACAGCGCTCCATCCGCCGCGTGCCGATCATGCCGCCCGACACGATCCGCACCCTCCCGTTCGGGACTGCACTGGTGCTGCTGCGCTCCGCACCACCCATCGTCACCCGATTGCGGACCTGGACCGACCGGCCCGACGCGAAACAGCTGCGCGACGACCGGGCCGACATCGAGGCGACGCTGCAGCACCGCTCGGAGGAGCCGCCGGGCGCACCTGCCTGACAGAGCGGCCCCACCGTGGGGTCGCCGCCGATGTCAGAAAGAGGGGCAGTCCAATGGCTCTCCACACGCAGGAATCCGTCTCGGGGTTCATCGCCTCCGACCCGCAGCTCACCTACACGGAGCGGGGCGATGCCCGGTTCTACGCCAAGATCGGGCAGGAGCACTATCGCAAGGAGCCGGACGGGTCGTTCACGCAGACCGAGACGACCTTCCACGACCTCGTGGCGTTCAAGAAGACCGCCGAGCGCGCCCACGACCGGCTCGCCAAGGGAGACAAGTTCGTCGCCGAGGGCTACACCCGCGAGTACGACCGCGCCACGCCGGAAGGCGAGGTGGTCAAGTCCGAGGAGTTCGTCGCGAAGAAGCTCGGCCACGACCTCGCCCGCACGAGCTACGAGGTCGACCGCACCCGCCGCCAGCCCGCCGTCACGCAGGAGACCGCGGGGCAGACCGTCGATGTCGGCGCCCGCCGCGAATCACGCGGCGCCGCACCGGCGCTCGGGCTCTGAACGGCGGTGACCGTGATGAACCAGAACGACACCGCCCCCGAGACCGACGAACCGGACCTGGACGGGGAGGCCGCGGAGTTCGACGGGCCGCTGATCCCGGAGCCTCCGCACCCGATCAACTGGAACCTCCTGACCAGCGAGGAAGCGGAGGCCGAGTGGCTGGAGCTGAACCGCTGGGTCGACTGGCTCCGCCGCACCTACGGGCTGCCTGCTTCGGTAGTTCCGCCGTTCTGGCACCGCCACCCGGAGCTGTTGTGGGAGCTGAGCGCTCTGCACCTGCATTGGCTGTCCGCCTACGACCCGGAGCAGAACGGCTCCGCGCCGCTGGGCTGGCATCGCGACTTCGCCGACGCCCGCCAGCGGCTCCGCGACTGGGTCGCCGCTTCCGGAACCCGTCTCGACCGAGACCGCCCGACCCGGCAGACCACCTGGCCCGGCGAGGACCCGGCAGGCCCGGTCGAGGACACGATCATCGCTCACCGGGATCAGGACTTCGTGCAGTTCGTCCTCGACGATGTCGCCGCGCGCCGCCAGGCCGAGGACGACTTCTATGCCGGACTCGACCCGAACACCGGAGAAGTCGCATGAGCGATACCGGCGGCACGATCGTGGTCTCGCCTCTAATGGACAGTCGGGAGATCGCCGCCTATCTCAAGGTGTCCGAGTCGACTTTGTCGAGGTGGCGTTCGGCTGGTCAGGGGCCGCCGTTCCTGCGGCTGGGCGGGATCGCCCGGTACCGCATCGACGCGGTCGACGCCTGGCTGGCTGGGCTGGAGGACAGCCATGCCCCGGAAGGGTGAGCCGCTCCCGCACGCGCAGCCAAAGCCGGTGCCTCCGGTCGGCGTGAAGATCTCCACCGACCTGGAACGTCGCTCCTACGGCATCCGCGCCCGTGCCCGCTGGACGGACCCGATCAGCAAACGCCGCATCATCCGCTCCGAGATCGTCGATGACGAGGCTGCGGCGCACGAGTTCTTCGACTCGCTGCGGCAGTCATCGGCCAAGGGCATGGACGTGTCCATGACGCTCACCGAGTTCGTCACCACGATCGGCGACCGATGGGCGCGCGGCCTCGACCCCACCTCCACCGGGGAGACCTACGGGTACGGTCTCAAGCTCCGGGTGCTACCTGCCCTCGGGCACCTGCCGGTCGCGCAGATCACCGCCGGGATCATCGACCGCACCATCGATGCCTGGGAGAAACGGCACGGGGCGTCAACGATCAAGAACTCCATCGCCCCGCTCGTGCGGGTCCTCGATGAAGCGGTGCGCGACGGGCTCATCCCGATCAACCCCGCGAAGAACCGTGCCAAGCGCAGCCTGAACCGCAATGCCTTCCGTCTCCAGCCTGCGGAGGATGCTTCCCCGCGCGCGCATGCGATCCCCGACATGGCAACGCTGACGACGCTCGCTGAAGCCTGCGGGAACATTCACCAGTCCTACTCCGACTTCGTCATGCTCGCCGCCCTCCTCGCAGCGCGCTCATCCGAGGTCTCGGGCCTTCAGGCCGGTGACGTCCGGTTCGACAAGAACATCGTGATGATCGCACGGCAGACCTACCCCGGCAAAGGCGGGCTCATCACGAAACAGACGAAAGGCCGGAGAGAACGCCGCGTCCCGATCCTCGACCCGCTCCGCCCGATCCTCGAGCGGCTCGCGGAAGGCAAGGAGCCCGAGGACCGGCTGCTGATCGGCCCGAAGGGCGGCGCTCTCACGACCGCGACCGTGCGGGACGCCACGAACTGGGACCAGATCGTCAGCGATCTCGGCCTGCCCGACCTCACCCGGCACGGCCTCCGGCACACCGGAGCCACCTGGATGGCAGACGCAGGCATCCCGCTGCACGTCCTCCAGGACATCCTCGGCCACGCCTCCGTCGAGACCACACGCGGATACCTGCACCCCGACGACCGCCACCTCGCATCCGCCGCAGAGCAGGCCAACGCCTTCCTCGCCCGATCCGCCAAGGCCAGCAGACCGAGCCGGCGTGAGGCCTCGAGGCCACTGTGACGGGGAGCCGGAAGCCACGACCGGGGGCTCTGGTCCCCTTTTGGTCCCCTTATCCACAGGCGGCGTTTTCCAGAGAGCCAGATATGCCCTCCGACGTCTGTGATGCGGCATCGATGCCTTGGCGAGGGGACCAGAGGGGGACCAACAAAAACCCGTCGTCAGACATGACGAAGCCCCGATGAAAATGGCTTCTCATCGGGGCTTTTCTGTCGGGATGACAGGATTTGAACCTGCGACCCCCTGACCCCCAGTCAGGTGCGCTACCAAGCTGCGCCACATCCCGTGGCATCGATTTTCAGTTGTTCGGGCCGATCAGAGCGGGGTAAACCCCTTGACCCCCAGTCAAGTGCGCTACCAAGCTGCGCCACAGCCCGTTGCCACCGCAGCTGAGCTGTGGCAACCTCACCAGTGTAGCCCCACATCACGTCGAACAAAAATCAACGCACTCGGGCGTGCCCCCGCAAGGCAACCAGCCGCGACCAGAGGCAACGCCCACCAGCCCCAAGGAAACACGACAGCCACAAACACTGGACTATGTCCAAGATTTGATATGCTGGCGGAATGATTCGACGCCAGCGCCGCTCGCACCCACGCGCTCCCCTGACTGTATCGCGTTGGGGCGCTATCGCCGCACTCGCCACGGCGGTGTTTCTCGGCACGCTTACCGCCCAGACCCACCTCACCGCGCCCGCGGCCGCCGCGGCCCCCGCCGCGCTGACCGCCCCGGCCGGTACCACGCAGGTGTGGGTCGATGTCGAAGGCCAGGGGGCCATTGCCGCGGTCACCGACGTGTCGGCCGCAACCTCCGGCGGCGCCTGGGTCGACGCGGCACCCACCACCACCCCCTTCGGGCGCACGGCGATCTTCGCCACCGCACCGGGTCCCCTCGACCTCCGCCTCCGCATCGCAGAGCCCACGACGGCCGACATTGCGGTGACCTTCGTCGACGCGGGCGGCACCGTGCTCGCGGAGCACCTCCTTCGCTCGGTCGCCCTGTCCCCCGCGCACGCGGGCACCGGGGGGTGGATCGCCTGGTCATCGCTCACCGAAGGTTCGGGGGCGCCAGACAACCAGACACCGGCCGAGGGGGCTGACGCCCAGGCCCAGGG
>CALMKG010000227.1 GCA_937867175.1 uncultured Propionibacterium sp.
GACGGCCCGCGACAGCCCCAAACAGGCGGCAGAAACAAAAAGGCAACGAATTCGCTGGCCGGATTGAACGGCGCCACCCCCGGGCCGCCGGCCCCACCAGCAGCGATGAGCAGGTGCGTCTTGGCGGCCAAGCGCCACTGGGTGTCGTCGCGGAATTGCCTGACGCCGCCTCCGCCTGCTAAATTCCATTCACTGCTATGACGCAGTCTGGGATTGTGACTCCTGTAGGCAAGACCCGGTTCCAACTCACGGTTGGGCTGGGTCTTTTTTGCGCCCTCCCGACCGTTCAGATCCAGGGAGATCACTGATGGCTGAGGTTGACTACAACCAACTCGGCAAGGACATCCTGACAGGTGTCGGCGGGGAGTCGAACGTCTCGTCAGTGGTGCACTGCGCCACTCGCATGCGGTTCCGGCTCAAGGACCGCGACAAGGCCGCCAGGGAGCAGATCGAGAAGCTGCCCGGCGTCATCACCGTCGTCGAATCCGGCGGCCAGTTCCAGGTCGTCATCGGCAACAACGTGCCCCGGGCCTACGCCGCCCTGCCCGCCTCGCTCACCTCGGACGCGGCCGCAGCGGCAGACGCCGGACCTAAGGGCAATATCCTGAACAGGGCGGTCGACGTGCTCTCGTCGATCTTCGCGCCGATCCTCGGCGCGATGGCGGCCGTCGGCATCCTCAAGGGCCTGCTGGCGATGGCCACCACGTTCGGCTGGATCGCGGCGACGTCAACGACCTACCAGATCCTGTTCGCGATCGCCGACGGCTTCTTCCTGCTACTGCCGATGTTCCTGGCAGTCACCACCGCCCGCAAGTTCGGCGGGAACATCTACACGGCCATGACCCTGGCGGCGGCGCTGCTGTACACCTCGCTTCAGTCGATGGTCCAGGCGATCAAGTCGGACGCCGGCACCCCGCTCCGTCTCAGCCTCAAGGCGCTGTTCGATGCCGGCAACCCGGTCGACTTCCTCGGCATCCCGGTCACCATGGTGAGCTACACCAGTTCGGTCATCCCGATCATCTTGGCGGTGTGGGTGCTCACCAAAGTCGAAAAGGTGTGCAACCGCTTCATCCATGAGGCCGTCCGCAACTTCATCACCCCGATGATCGCGCTGGTCGTCGTGATGCCGCTCACGCTCATCGTCATCGGCCCCATCACTACCTGGCTGGCCAACTCGATCGCCGATGGCATAGTCGCCATCCAGAGCTTCTCCCCCGTCCTGATGGGCGCGCTCATCGGCCTGCTGTGGCAGGTGCTGGTGGTCTTCGGCGTCCACTGGGGGTTCGTGCCCATCTTCATCAACAACATCGCCACCAAGGGCTTCGACGTCATCAAGGCCGCCGCCTTCCCCGCAGTCCTCGCCCAGGCTGGCGCGGCACTCGGCGTCACCCTGCGCGTCAAGGACCCCCGCGCCAAGGCACTCGCCGGCTCCGCCACCCTGGCGGGCATCTTCGGTATCACCGAGCCCGCAGTCTACGGCGTCACCCTGCCCCGGAAGCGCCCGTTCGTGATCGGCATCCTGGCCGGCGGCGTTGGCGGCGCGATCACGGGCATCGGCCCGGCTGTGATCTACGGCTCCGGTGCACCGTCGCTGCTGACGCTCCCCCTCGGGTTCGGTACTCCCGCCAGCCACAACGTCACGGGCGCGCCGGTTGACGGTGACACCTTCATCTGGCTGGCGCTCGGCAGCGCAGTCGCGTTCTTCGCTGCCGCGATCGGCACGTACTTCTTCGGCCTGTCGGCCGACGACCGCGCCAAGGACCTGGTCGCGGCCCGTGAGGCCGCCAATGCCGCCGAGGACGACGCTGCCGCGACCGCACTCTCGGCCGGTGGGACCGCCACCGCCGTGGCGACCCTCACGCACGAGGTCGTCTCGCCTATCGCCGGCGAGGTCGTCCCGTTGGAGCAGGTCAACGACCCGGTTTTCGCGTCCGGGACGATGGGCCCGGGCGTAGCCGTCCGGCCGGTCGACGGCAAGGTCATCGCGCCGTTCGACGGCACCGTCGTCGTCGCCATGGACACCGGACACGCGGTCGGGCTGCGCAGCAACGACGGCATTGAGTTGCTGATCCACGTCGGCCTCGACACGGTCGCCATGAAGGGTGAGGGGTTCACCCGGTACGTCGAGCGAGGCCAGTCCGTCCCGAAGGGCACCGTCCTGATCCAAGCCGATCTCGCCGCCATCAAGGCAGCCGGTTACGACCCGACTACTGTCGTCGTCGTGACGAACTCCCGCCGCTTCGCCGCTGTCACCCCCGCCGAGGGCGGGGAGACCGATCAAGCGACCACCCTGCTGACCCTCACGCGCTGACAGGAAGAACCCATGACCACCCACACCACACCTGCCGCACAGGCCACCGCATTCCCCGAAGGCTTCCTCTGGGGGGCCTCCACATCGGCCTACCAGGTCGAGGGCGCCTGGGACGCCGACGGCAAGGGCCCGTCCGTCATCGACGTTCGCCCCTCGTACCCGGAGGGCACGACCGACTACAAGGTCGCCGCCGACCACTATCACCGCTACGCCGAGGACGTGGAACTGTTCGGCCAGATCGGTCTCAGGGCGTACCGGTTCTCGATCGCCTGGACCCGGATAATCCCGGACGGCGACGGCCCCGTGAATGCCGAGGGGGTCGCCTTCTACCACCGTCTCATCGACGCGCTGCTCGCGGCGGGCATTGAGCCGATCGTGACGATGTACCACTTCGACCTGCCTGCCGCACTTGATGCGCAGGGCGGGTGGGCGAACCGGCGCACCGTGGACGCCTTCGTGCGGTTCGCCGAATTGCTGTTCGCCGAGTACGGCAGCAAGGTGACCTACTGGCTCACCATCAACGAGCAGAACATGATGATCCTGCACGGGGACACCCTGGGCACGACCACGCTCAGTGGTGACGAGGCCAAGCGAGACCTCTACCAGCAAAACCACCACATGTTCCTGGCTCAGGCCAAGGCCATGCTCGCCTGCCACGAGCAGCTCCCCAAGGCCAAGATCGGCCCCGCCCCGAACATTGCTTTCGTCTACCCGGCCTCCAGCAAGCCCGAAGACATCCTCGCGGCGGACGAGTGGCAGGCGATCCGGAACTGGCTCTACACCGACCTTGCCGTCCATGGCCGGTACAACTCCCTGGCTTGGGCATACCTCGGGCGCAAGGGCTGGCAGCCCGAGATCGCCGAGGGTGATCTGGAGATCCTGGCCGCAGCCCAACCGGACTTCATCGCATTCAACTACTACGCAACACAGACCGTCGGCGCACCCTCCGGTGACAACGGCGACCTGCTGGTGCGCGGAGCGGACCAACAGATGGTGCGCGGCGAGGTGGGCTTGTACCGGGCGATCAACAACCCCAACCTCCCGAAGAATCAGTTCGGTTGGGAGATCGACCCCGTGGGCTTCCGCACGACGATGCGGCACCTATGGGATCGGTACCGGCTGCCGCTCATCATCACCGAGAACGGCCTGGGCGCCTTCGACGAGGTGGCCGAGGACGGGAAGATCCACGACGAATACAGGATCGACTACCTGCGCCGCCACATTGAGCAGATCGGGCTGGCCATCGGGGACGGGGTGGACGTGTTCGGCTACTGCCCCTGGTCGGCCATCGACCTCATCTCGACCCACCAGGGGGTGCGGAAGCGGTACGGGTTCATCTTCGTCGACCGCGACGAGTTCGACCTGAAGGGCCTGGCGCGGGTGCGCAAGGAGTCCTCCTTCTGGTACTCGGACGTCATCGCGTCGAACGGCTCGAACCTGTCGTGAGCCCGGGGCCATCACATCGAAGGGGTATGGGGTAGGGATGCTGCGTATCGTGCGCGTCTTCAACAACAACGCGCTGCTGGCCGAGGCCGACGACGGCGTCCGGCAAGTACTCATGGGCAAGGGGGTCGGGTTCCAGACCGGCCCCGGCCAAGCCGTCCGAGATGAACTTGTCGAACAGCGGTTCCTTCCCGAGCACGACGGCGTCTCCGCCGTCGCCGAACTCGTCGCCACCGTACCCTTGGACGTGATGCGGGTCGCGGACGTCGTGTGCGCCCTCGCCGCTGAGCGGCTCGCGCTGCGCCGGACCCAAGCGACCCTGCTGGCCGTGGCGGACCACCTCCAGTTCGCGGCCGAGCGGGCGCGAAGCGGCCAGGGGCTGGAGTTCCCCCTCACCTGGGAGGTGCGCCAGATCTACCCGAAGGAGTACGAGGCCGCTGTCGCTGCGGTCGGTCTGGCGAGCCACGAGCTGGGCGTCCCCCTGCAGCCCGACGAGGCGACCGCGCTCGCGATGCACTTCGTCAACGCGCAGTTCGCCGGCCCGGGCATGGCGGCCACGGTGACCATGACCGAGGCCATCGGGCAGGCCTTCGACGTCATCGGCCTCTCCCTGGGCCAGCAGATCGACCGCAGCTCGATGAGCGCCGCCCGGTTCGTGACCCACCTGCGCTACCTGTTCGTCCGCATCGACCAGCACGCGCAGATCGACGATACCCCCAGCCCTCTCCTCTCGGCCATCCGCGAAACCCATCCGGACGCCTATCGCATTGCCGCCAAGTTGGGGTACGCCTTACCGATGCGCACCGGCGACTCCCTCAGCGCCGACGAGTTGGCCTACCTCACCCTGCATGTCGCGCGCTTGGTGGCGGACCTCGGGAGCGGACGATCCTGAACCCGGCAGGTGTCCGCCGCCGCACCCCTGACGGAATCGCC
>CALMKG010000228.1 GCA_937867175.1 uncultured Propionibacterium sp.
TCGCGCGGTGGTAGTCCTCGGCGTCCATCAGTCCGAGCCGCCAGGATTCCTTGAGCACTCGCCGCAGGGCGGACAGGTGCTTGTTGACGTGGCTGGGCGACCAGCCGATATCGAGCATGACGGCGCGTAGGGCGGCAGTGCCCTCGTAGCGCAGCTCCCACCACGGCACCCAGGCGCCGGTCACGACCGGAGCGCCCCGCTCGAGGTCCTCAGGTCGCGGCTCGTCGAGGCGTACGCCGGCCAGGAGCCGCGCGAGGCGGTCCAGGCAGCCGCGCATCGTTCGCAGCGTCTCGCCGGTCAGCTGGCCGAGGTAGACGCTGTAGGGGTCGCGCTCGGCTGGTTGCCTGTCGGGTTCGATGACCAACAGGGGCAGTCGGGGGTCGGCGACGGCCGCTAGTCGGTCCTTCTCAGCCACGCTCCGACGGTAGGTGTCGGGGAGCGCACATGGGTGCAGACACGCTCATAGTCTGTGGGAATGGGTCTTCTCAAGGCCTAAAGGCCAGTGTTGAGGAGTGCCTGAACGATTGCGACGCCGACCTGCACGCGGTCCTCGGCGTCGAGGTTGTCCGGCCCGGCCCGTTTCACCTGGACGAAGTTGTCGGCGTCGATCTCGAACGGGGTGAGTGCTGTTCGAGCCGTGTCAGCCTGAGCCGAGTCCTCCGGCAGGAGGACTTCGAAGCCGGCGTCGACCGTGCGAATGCCAGTGCCCGATTCGATGAACTTCATTGCCTTCTCGGTACCGGTGTAGTCCCAGCTGCGGAACTCGGGCTTTGCCAGCCGCTCAGGCCGGTTGACCTCGTTCCAGATTGCCAGCAGGTACGGGTCCTTGAAGGCCGACCGGTAGTCCCCGCCGTTCATCATGTCCACCTGGTACCGATAGCCGGCGCCAGTCGGGTCGTACTCACCTACGTAGATCCCTTGGGGAGCAGAAAGCATGCTCGGGTAGCGGACGAAGTAGTACCGCCAGTCGAAGTGCCCGGCCGTCTCGCGGTCCGCAAGCCATTCACCCCGGATATCTTCCAGCACCTCTCCTGGGTTCCCGGTCCTACTGATGACATCGTCAAGAAGGGTCGTAAGGGCTTCACGCAGTTGGGAAGTGCTTTCTCGAGATCCGAGGGTCAGAACGTCTCGCCAGGATCCGCCGCCCTGCCGCTGGCCAGACACGCCAAGCTGCCGCTTCGTGGATGCCATTTCGCGGGAGTAGTCGCCTTGGGCGAGTAGCGCGGCTGGCAAGTGTTCAAGGGCGTCGTGTCCGCTGACCTTCCAGAAGGCGGCCGCATGGTTCTCGATGGTCAGGGGGTCGAGATTGAAGGCGAACAGCCGTCCTCGGAGGAGAGGATGATACTCGAGGGAGTGGACTGCCGCCTCGATCGACGGGTGCTCCTCGAGACGAGAGCGCTTTAGCTTCTCGTCCTCGAGCCAGGCTTGGCTGAACCGCTTCAGGCCGTCGAGCGAGCCCGTGGTCATCAGCTTCGTGGTCGACTCGATGAGGTCCGGCATGTATGGACCTTGCACCTGGTTGGGCGCCGACTCGGCGAGGTTGCGCAGCGAGCGGAGCCGGTTTCGAAGGACGCCGTCGGGTTCATCGGGACACAGGTGTCGGAAGATGATGACGGCGTACAGGAGGATCGTTTCGGCTAGGGAGAACTGCTTGGTCCCGTAGCTCTCGAGACATGCTGCGAAGAGGTTCGGGTTCTGCGACTCGAAGAGCAACAAGCCAGAGTCAGAGTCGCCTCCAACGGAGAAGAGCTTCGCGAAGACCGCGGCAGGCACGTCGTCTGAAGCTGTCTCGCCCACCCAGGTGTCGAAGGCGAAGAACAGGAACCCGAGGTGGGTGTCCGCGTCCTCGTGCTCTACGAGAACCCGGCGGGCACGATCGAGGAGGGGTTCTTGCCCCCGGGTGGCGCCGGAGCGCCACTCGCACACGTCGACGATGAAGGCGAGGTAGTTCATGAACTCGTCGTCGACGAGAAAGTTGCCGCCTTCGTAGTGCCAGAGGAGGTCCGACCACTCGCGATCGAACTTCTCACTGAGCTCGGCCTGCCTTCCCGAGGCACCCAAGAGCTTCTCGAACCGAGCCTTGAAGACCTCGAACTCTGTTAGCGGCTTTCCGCGCGAGTTCATCTTGATGTAGAGATCGTCGCCGGACTCCATGTCGTCGATCGGCAGGAAGAGAAAGCTGATCGCCTTCGCTTCGGGCGAGGACAGTCGTTCCCAAAGGGCCACGAAGTCGTGGTCTTCTCGTGACAGTCGCTCGTGGATCGCGGTGATCATGACCAGCATCGATTGGATCGTCGGGTCCGTGCGCCATGGGAAGAGGTACCAAGCCTGATCGGTGATCCAGGTCTGCGGGTCGCTCTCCTCGTGCGGCCAGTCGTTCGTGACAAGTTCGTGGCAGAAGTACTCTGCGCTGAGCCGCGTCCCGTAGCGGAACTTCGTCCAGGGCTCGTTCGGGTCCAGTGCGTCGGCCCGCGACGCGACATACCAGTGCAGCAGGAAAAGGGTGGTCAGGCGCTGCTGCCCATCGAGCGGCTTCAGAACGCCGTGCGCGGTGACTTCGCCGTATACGAAGTCCAGGCCGACGGACTCCTGCGTGGTCAACGCATTGATCAGCACCTCGAGGAAGTCGCGCCGAATCATGGCGGTGTCGTGGTCCTCACGGCCTTGCGCGTAGTCGCGCTGAATGATGGGGATCTCGATGCTCTTGATCGATGGCCTCTCGCCATCGGGCCCGTCAAAGATGCCGCGGTAGGTCCTCACGAATCCTTCCGTCGCCCTGTTCATGAGGTCGCCTCATCGGGCTCGGGGAGGAGGTAGGGCTCGACGACGCTGCGCAATTCGTTGTAGTACGCCTTGCGGTCCTGGGGACCCCAGAGGTGGAGCTGCGAATCAGCGTCCTCGGTGTAGTACTTGAGGAAGGCGTTGCGAGTGCAGGGCGGGATGTAGGCACCCTCACGGTCGAGGCGCAGAATCTCCTGCCGTTTCACTTCGAAGACGGAGTTGCCGAGCGCGCTGTTGTGCCCGCGGTCGAGAAGCGCGAGGTTGGGCAGCAGGTGCACGTCGTCGCCGAGTACGGGGTCGCCGGTTGCTGCGAAGGCGGCGAGGATCTCGTCCTCTAGTTTCCGGAACTTCTCCGCGATGCCAACCGCTCGCGCGTCAATCGACTGAATGGTCGCATCGATTCGATCGAGCAGCTCGCCGTTTTCCGCCTCGGTGCGTCCCGGAACCGCTGAAAGGCTTTGCCGGTGCAGGTGGAGCCAGGTCTTCCACTGCTCGGCTCTGGTCAATGGCGCAGCGTTCTGCGCGTGGATGTGCTCCACGGACCAGCTGCCCCTTGCATGGTCGTGGAAAGAGAAGCGCTGCGTGCGTCGCTCTCTCATGTCGTCGGGTCCGAGGACCGTGGCCACATTCATCAGCAGGAGGAGTTGCTGGCAGGCCTCGCGATGGAGCTCGTAGTTGAGGTCGTCGAGGCGAGTGCGGGTTAGCCCGATGCGAGCGCGGATGCGTTCGACCAAGGCCAACCTGAACGCCTTGTTGGTGGAGCCGTCGGCCAGTTCGACGATCCGTTCGAACTCGTACCGATCTCCGGTAGCGATCAGGAAGCCGATCAGGTGATAGAGCGTCCGGTCATGGAACCATCCGGTGATGAGTCCGTGCATGCGTACGACGTCTCGCCAGAACTCGGAGGGAGCCTTCTCAATCCTGGGTCTGAGCTTCTCGAAGACCCAGTATCTGTGCTGTTCCTTGCCATCGGTGCTGCCGGCCATCGCGCGGAAGAGCAAGTCGATGTGGGTCGGCCACTCTGTGGCCGAGCCGGTGATGAACGCCCAAAGCTCTGGGTCCCGCAGGTCGCGTTCGAAGCTGTCCCACTGAACGGCGATCTGCTCTTGCCGTTCGGGACGGCTGCCGTCGGCGCCGATCTTGGATAGCACCAGAGCCTTGATGAGCTCAGCGTCGGTAAGGGGAATCCGCCCGACGTTCAGGCGCCTGAACAGCTCGTTCTTGTCCGTGCCCTCCGGGGCTTGGTACCAAATCAGATGGACATGCTCGGCCAAGGCCTTGCGCATGTTGATGGCTGCGCCCTCAGGGTCGGGCTGCTCCTCGAACCACTTCTCGATCGCCTCGTAGGCCGAGTAGATGTAGTGGAAGTCGATGTTCGAGTGACGGAGTGCGGGGTTGAGAGTGTCGAGGTACTCGCGACTGTTCTCCCTTGTCTCGTACGCCAGGGAGTAGTTGACCTTGGCGCGCGGCAGCCAGTTGCTGTCCCGCAGGTACTTCACAATCAGGTACAGCGTCGTGAGTCGCTGCTGCCCATCGATCAACTCCCAGTTGCCAGCCGCTTCCCTCCACATGACGACGATGGGTTGCAGGTAGTAGCTCCGCTGCACGGACACCGCGATGACGTCGGTATTGATGTCGTCGAGGAGTTTGACGACCTCTGGTGCACCCCAGCGGTACCCGCGCTGGTACGAGGGTACGAAGAACTCGCCGGAAAGGGCGTCGCTGATGACGAGCTTCCGCGTCAGTTCGGCAGATCGGGTGTCCAGGGTCATCAACGGGATCCTATTGACGTCAGGTGGAGGCGTGGCCGTGTTCGGCGAGGATTCGCTGAACCGAGGTGTTCGAGACATCGATGACTGTCCACTCGGTTTCGTCCGCGACGATCACCGCTACCCGCGCGATCTGCTCGACCTGCTCTCGCTCCGCTGCGCTCAACTCCACGGATGAGTCAATGAAGACCCAGTCGAACTGGCCCGGCGTGAACTCTCCGGTGCGAAGCGCTGACCGGATATCGACGGGGTACACGGCCGCCGCCCTCGGGTGCTTACGCAGCAGCAGGTTCAGCATTGCCTGACTGGAGTCCACGCCGGCATACCGATCCGGCGCGACAAGCCCGAGGTCCAGCACGCGACCAGTCCCGCAACCGATGTCCAGCACATGCGGCGGGTACGTGCCCCGAACGCCGGCAAGGAGCTGTTTCACACGTTCTGACTCTCCATCTGGAATCGGGTGCTCGGCATCCCAGCTCGTCGCGATGCCGTCGAATGGCGTCTCGATGCCGCTGATCGTCGACTGCGCGTTCTGGACCCCGTAGAAGAGCTCGGTCGTCGCCCGGTTCACCAGCGTCGTGTCTGTGAAATGCCTGTCCTCGGTCCACCAGCGGCACCTGCCGTCGGGACTGACCAGATAGATCTTCGTCAACGAGTAGTACTTGCCCGGCTGCCCGAACGTGTAGATCACCCGCGCGGCACGAACCATGTCCTCGTGCGTCACG
>CALMKG010000229.1 GCA_937867175.1 uncultured Propionibacterium sp.
GTCATGTTTGCCGGTTTGCGGTGTATCCCGTGACCGATCGAAGGCTGTTTCAGGCGTGGATGTCTGTGGATGCGACTCGTTGAGCAGCGGGCGATGCAACGTCGCTCCGGCTTTGTGGCGCTCAACCCCGTTCGCCGTGCGCCTTTGAGTGGCGACCGCCGAAGGACTGCCAAGACGGCGGACCGGGCGGAGTTGGCGAGTTGGGTCTGCCGGGTGAAACGGCCTTGGCTCTAGAGCTGGCTTGTCAGAGGTGAACGTGATGGTGCTCAACATGGTTCGTTGTCCATTCGATAATAGAGACGATTCCTGGCTCAAGGGAGTGCACCACCGCGCTGTGTTCGTGGACGATCTCTGGTGGATCCAGGGGTGGTCCGGGAACGGGAAGGATAGCGAGGTCGCGTGGTCGGCCGAAGGACTGCAAGATCCGCTCGTGGGTGAGGAGGGCTCGCGGATAGTTCTGAAAAAACATGGTCAGTCGCCGCCCTGGCTTCGGGGGCGCTTGGTCGGGTCGAGATTGATGATGCCGTCTGTGTCGGACGCCATCGGAGGTTCGAGGTCGTCGTCGACCTCTTCGATGTGATCGAGCAGCGCGGGGCGACGGTACGGGTGTTCGAGGTCGAAGTATCGGTCTAGGAACTCGGCGAGCAGTCGCTCCGGACTTTCGAACGCCAGGGGCGTCACCAGTTCGTCCTCCGTCGATCTCTCCTCGGCCGTGTTGTCGTCTCCGTGAGCGCCGACTGAGTCCAGTAGCGCCGCGTCGA
The DNA here is from genome assembly GCA_937867175.1 of uncultured Propionibacterium sp. Taxonomy (GTDB): domain Bacteria; phylum Actinomycetota; class Actinomycetes; order Propionibacteriales; family Propionibacteriaceae; genus Brooklawnia. The sequence continues at coordinate 762 of CALMKG010000229.1, forward strand.
CCTGCTTCATCCACCAACCACGACTGAACGCGTCGTCCCTGGCCATGAGCTCGACGTGCTCGCGGGCGACGGGGTCGAACTCGCCGGTTGCGCCTTCGGGCTCGGTGTCGGTGCCGAGGTAGGGACCGCTCGCGTGAGCGATGAAGACGTCGAGTTCCGGGTTCTGGATCGTCACGAGGTGGCGGAAGTGGTGGATGGTGGCCAGGTAACTCTGAATGATGTAGCTGTCCCAACGGGGCGCCTGCCGGTAGAGGAACGTGAGGTCCTGGCTGCGGGTCAGGAAGTCGGAGACGGTAGAGGTGTAGGCCTGGAAGACGTTGGCTCGCACTTGGCTGGCGTCGCGCTTGTGGATGTCAGCGGACTTCAGGCTGGCAGATGCGTTCCCGTAGTCCCACCACTCCCGGATGAAGAAGTAGCCGGAGATCCCGAGCTGTGCCAAGAGGAAGAAGCAGAACCAGAAGGTCCGCTCGTCCTCGCCGCCTAGCTCGGTGGCCCTCAACCATGACAGGGGGAAGATCAGGATGATCAGGGCGATGCCGACGAATCCGGCGGACAAGCGGGAGACGACGTCCTCGACCTCCTCGATCCGGGCCTTCCTCCGGTCCTGCGCCGGGATTTTCGCACCGGCCTCCTCGTAGGCGTCGATCTCGGCCTGGTGGTAGCGCACCAGACCTTCCTTGAGGCCGATGGCGGCGTAGTGGGGGACCAGGATCAGGATGAGGATCAGGCCCGTCGCAAAGAGATAGGGGAGGGCTGCGTTGTCCTGTGAGATCACCTTGTCGAACAGTGCGACCGACATGGCGAACTCTGCGCCGAACAACGCCAGCGCGATGAGCCATTTCGAAAGCTGATAGGGCTTCGACTTCAGCCGATTGTAACGGCCGAGTTCCAAGGCGTCCTGGTGGACCTCGCGGTACTTGCTGTCCCAGGCACTCAGATTCTCGGCGAGCTCGTCGTCCGCAACGCGAAGATCGTCCCGGACCTCGGCGACGCTGCCCGCGATCTCGTACAGGTCGGCCACGACGTCCCGCGCGCTTGCGGCCACGAAGTCCGACAACCGGTCGCGCAGGCCCTCGTGATCGTGTGCCAGGTGGCGCTCGTAGGCGAACGCCATTCGGCCTCCGTCCCACTGCTCGGGTTCGAGCGGCATGCGGCCGACGTTGACGGCCTCATGCTGGGCGGCCCATCGCAGCGCCGCGAGATCCGGCATGAGGACGGACGGTCCTCCCTCACCCGGCTCATCGAGGATCGCGTCGTCGGCCCCCATGCCGATCGGGCCATCGACGCCGCCACCCTCGGTACCGCGACGCTTACCTCGACCGAGAAAGTCCATGAGCCCCATCAGCTGTCCTCCGTGTGGGCCGGATCCGCTTGATCGCCGAGAGCCGCTGGCGTGACGAAGTCGAGACCCCCCGAAGGGGCCTGGACGTCCGACGCGCGGCTGCCGCGGCGCCCTTCGCCTTGCACGAAGCCGTTGCAGTAGCGAGACCACAGCATCTCGCCGGTGTGTTTGATGCTCTCGAAACGCTGCCGGAAGTGTTCGGGCAGCTCGGTGAGTTCCCGTTCGATCTTGGCGATGTCGCCCTTGGCCTGGATGGCTGCCGATTCTGCGGCTTCGAGCGCCGCGACGCGGGCCGCATGCTTGCTGCGAGCGTCGGCGGATCGTGCGTCGGCTTCTCTTCGGGCGCGCAGTGCGTTGCGGGTCTGCAGCGCGTCCAGCAGGAGTTGCGCGGAGTCGAGGGTCGCGCCGCTGGTCGGCTGAGTGGAACCGCTCGACGATTCCGCCTCCGGAGCCGGCGCCGCGGGAGCGGCGCCCATGGATCCGTGCGCCTCGATGGCTGCCTCGCACTCGGCGATCCGGCGTTTCGCGTCGCGACGTGCGGCGGTGAGCTCCTCGACGAGGGTGCTCCCAGCCAGATGTACGGCGTCGGTCAGCAACTTCGAGACCGACGCGTGGTCGTAGGCCCTCCGGCCGTCGCGACGGCCCTTGCGGAAGAACCGATGGGCGAGCTTCGGCGTCGGCTCACCTTCGAGTAGCTGCGTCGCGACATGCTCGGCAAGCACGTCGACGGTGAAGCGTTCCAGCATTCTGAGCTCCTCAGCAGGTTCCGGGCAGGTAACTCGGCTCGACGTTGTACACGCACATGCCGCCGCCGCCAGACTCCACGAGCGATGTCCAATACTGCCTGACCAACGCCTCACGGTCAGCGGACACCTGCGACTTGTTGCTCGCCACCCCGCCGCCGACACCGCCGAATGCCACGTCGACACCCTTCAGCTGAGGCGTGAGGCCGAGCTGCTCGGTCCGGCGGATCAGCTCCGGGACGTCGGAGTTCTTGGTGACCTTGAGTTCACCGGTCTGGTAGCCGTCGGTAAGGACGACCAGGTACATCGCGTCGACCCCTTCGACCTCCGCTTGCTGCTGCAGGCTCTGTGACGCCAGGCTCAGGGCAGTCACGATGTCGCTGCCGTGCCCTCCGCTGCTGTCCTCAGATGCCGTGGTGAACACCGAGCCGACCGCAGCGAGCGCGTCCTTCTTCTCCTCGTCGACCTTCTCCTCGCCGGTCGACTTGCGGTGCGTCCTGGGTCGCCACAGGTCGAACGGGTCCGAGCTGGCGGTCTGGAGCTTCGCGTTCTGGTTGTCGAAGTAGTACACAGAAAACGACGCGCGCAGGTCGCGACAGCCGTCCACCATCCGGCTTGCCAGTTCGAGATAGCTGGCTCGCGTCGCCTCGTTGATGGACGAACCGGTCCGGTCGACGAGGATCGCGCAGGCGGCCGCCTGGGTCTCGCCCTCCTTGGGGCGCAGCACCATCCATCCGAAGATCGCGGCAACCCCGATCACGCCGGCCCCAGCTGCGGCGTACAACTTGCCGTACCCGCCACCCTGAACAGCCTTCTTGGACCCGCGGTAGGACTTCTTCTTGCTGCCGTACTTCTTGTTGTTCTTGCCTCTACTGCCGCGCGACGAAGTCGAGCCGACCATCGACGTGCCCTTTCTGCGGATGAACTCAATCTCTGCGCGCGGTCACCCCCCAGGAACGCAAGGCTGCCTGGTCTACCGGCGGCCTCATGCTTGCAGAGAAGAGCGGTGCCCGTGGGGAAAATCTGCCTTTCCTAGCCCGCGGGTGTTGTTGGAGGATCTCGTGGGCTGCCCGCTGGGGCGGCTCGGTCAACCGGGAGCAGGTGTGGGATGGCTGGGCGAGCAATATTGCGGAATCGCCGAGAAGACCGTGCGACCTTCACTACCGTGAGCCCATGACGAGCGCGGCCGACGACCTGCGCTCGGCCGTCGCCGAGGCGATCACGGTCCAGATCCCGAACGAGGTCGACGAGAGCAGACTTCCGCGCAAGCTGGCCATCCACCTGACCGCGGACCGCCTGGTCCGGGAGGCGCTCGCGGCGGGGCATGCCGGAACGGCGGATATCGCTGAAGTCACCGCGTTCGGCGCCGGCAACACGGCGATGATGGTTGCTCGCGTCCACGCTCAGATGGCCTATGTCGTGAAGGTCGACACCTCGCCCTCGATCGTGCGTGAGGCGCATCTGCTTCGCCGCATGGCCACGGACCCCAGCCTCCCTGCTGCGACCCGGACAGCATTCCCCAGTGTGTTCGCCATCGATGACACACCGCCTCTGTTCGGCTACCTCATGGAGCTCGTCGAGGGAGCAGAACCACTCCACCATGCCCTCCGCCGGCAGGATCCCGGCACCACGGACTTGTTCACCGGCTTGTGGACCCAGATCCTGGCGCCGGCCTATGACGCGACCAAGAACGCTCGCCTCGCCCACAACGTCCGTGAGGACTACTTCGTCCGTGCGCGAGGACGATTGGAGTCCGCGGCCGCCGAAGGCGCGATCCCGCAGCCAGATCAGCCGCTCGTGATCGACGACGGCAACCGAACCGTCACGATTGCCGGCGGTTGGAGGGCTGCGATCCATCAGGCTGAGGACCTCCTGGAGGCTGCAAGGCCGACGTTCGGAACCTGGGTCCACGGGGACCCGAACCCCGAGAACGTGCTGTGGACGGGTTCCCCCGGCAGCGGCAACACGTACCGGTTGCTTGATCCGAAGGACTGGTGGACCGGCGACTACCTGTTCGACATCGCCAAGCTCGGCCACTACACGGTCGTCACCGCTCCAACCGAGGCCGGCAATGTGACCGCGACCGTGGCGGAGGTCGGTGACCGACACGAGATCTCGTACGACGCCGCCGCGTTCGCATGGGGCCGTTCCGTCGAACGCAGCCTCCTGGGCCTGGTGGCCCCCTTCGCGAGCGACAGTGGCGACTCACGGTGGGCCCAGCGATACCACCTGGCCTTCGCCGCGAACCTACTCGGCATCGCGGGCCCGAGAGCACAGCGTGCAAGAGCATCAGGCGAGTCCGATCAAGCCCGTCTCGCGGCGGTCGCCCTCGGATCCGGCCTGATGGCGCTGGCGGACGCGGGCGCCACCTGATGGGAACGCCGGTGCTGCGGCCTGAACTGATCCTGTTCGACCTTGACGAGACCCTGCTGCCGACCGCAGCACTCGTGGAGGCCCGTCACAGCGGGGTGTCGCAATCTCTGGGAGCAGTTCCCGCATACTCAACGATCGACCTGCACGTCGGCATCGACACCGTCGTGCGCGACCTGATCACGATCGCCCGCGTCGGCGTCGTCTCCAGCTCGCCACGCTGGTACGTCGATCAGGTCCTTGCCGACCACTTGAACGGCATCGACTTCTCGGTGGTCGTCACCTACGACGACGTGACCCACATCAAGCCCCACCCTGAACCGTTGCTCACTGCGCTGACGCTCGCCCGAGTCGACATCGAGGCAGCCGTCTATGTAGGAGACGCCCTGGTGGACTGGGAAGCCTGTGCAGCGATCGGGATGACATTCTTCGCAGCCGGGTGGGCCAACGGGGCGGCCTTTCCTGAGGAAGTTCGAGTGCTCGAAGATCCCGACGAACTGCTCCGCATGCTGGGAGCCGCGGGTGGCTAGCCGTGAGCTCCGGGCGTTCCACGGGACCAGAGCCAGCCACATCGAGTCCATCACGAACGCAGGAATCCGCCCGAGCAAGAACCTTGACGACTGGCT
>CALMKG010000230.1 GCA_937867175.1 uncultured Propionibacterium sp.
CCCGGGGCCCCTGCCTCCTACGCGCGCCGCGTGGTTCGCGGGCTTCCCCGGTACTACGAGGCCGTCTGACTTCCCGCGTCCGTTCATCTCCGGCTTGCGTCCTCCGACTTCCCGTTGCGGCCCACGGCGACCCTTCCCGTGGGCGGACGCGGGATCTCCCGGTTCCCGTTCGTGGTGCTTGCGTACGTGCTCGGGGTCTCCGACCGCGCGGGTCCCGGCGTGCCTCACGACCTGACGGCACGTCGGATCTCGCCTTCCGCGCTCACTCGACGGCGTCGGCACCCGAAAGACTCACGGTTTCGCGGCTCAATACCCGGCCCATACGCTCCCGGCCAACGCTTCGAATCGACCCTCGCGGGTCGGTCCGCATGACTTCGGGCTTCAGGATGGTTCGTTACTCCTTTCCCGGCGGGACTTCCACCCGCCGCACCACGCCGGTGTGACCGGCGCACCGAGCGACGTGATCAGGCCCTTCAGCGACCGAGCGTAGCGAGCTCCGCTCGCCCCCGGCGGTGTCGGCCTAACTCTGTTAGGCCGCAGGGCGTCGCCGCAGCGAGCGTCAGCGAGTGGAGGCGATGCCCCGGAGGCGCGCGGGGCCTGCGCGTAGCGAAGCGGAGCGCCTCATTTCAGCCGGCGCGGCCCAAAGCGCTTTGGGCCGCGGGGCGCTGCACGGCGCGTGACAGGAGGAGGTCCGAGGAGGTGCCTCTGGCGCGCGCCGTGCTCGCGCCCGCACCGTCCTCGCTCCGCGCGCCGAAGCCGCCGGGGGCGGCTCCCCTCCACGGCGCCCGCAGGCGCCGTGCCGTGCCCGCTCTGGGCGTGCTCTTTGCGGTCTTGTAACGCACCAGTGCGCGCCCGGTCAGGCAACAGAGGCCCGTGCGAGATCCGAGAGATCGACGGACTCAATCAGTTCCTCCAGGGCCTCTGTACCCCTCTCCCTCTTGAGGCGTCGCTCAGCCTCAGAAATGGGAATCGCCCAGAGAATGTCGATTCGCCGTCCGTCCACCTGAAAGGTGCTGAAGTCCGCCCCATCTACTGGTGGGAGGCTGAAGAAGACGCACGAAAGAAGGCTGGCCGGACGCACAGGTACTCCCAGTGCCAAGTCGTGAAACCAGTGAAGGAAGGTCCCATGCGTTCGTGGATACAGCGCCAGATCGATCAGTAAGCCTGCCAGTTGCGCAACGTCCTCCCGCCTGGCCACCATCAGGAGCTCAGTTCGCGGGTCATCAACAAGGCTAGACATACCGGGAGCAACCGTCTGCTGGACCTCACTCATCCCCACCGTCGAGAGCAGCACCTCGTCCGGCTCATCGGGGTCAGCCCACTCGAAGACCGACACAGGCCGGCCGTCCAACAGGCAGCGAATCGGTTCCCCCAGATACGCTCTGAAGTGATCCAGGACCCCACTTCTCACTACTCACTCCGCTGTGGCTGATTCCACTGGTAGACCCACGGAGGGCCATACTTCTCGTACTGGTCTCCTCCTGGTTGATGTCGCGGGCCGTGGTCGGGTTTGGGGATCGTCAGCATGTTTTCGGGCACATCCAGCATCCACCGCCACCGCGGCGGCACCGTGTAGAGCGGCTGTTCGTGGGAGACCGCGGCGTCCTTGGGCACCCTCCGACCTTGATTCTGCTCGATGAAGGCCCTCTGTTCCTCCGTGAGCTTTGTCCGAGGATCCTTCGCGTCCCGGAGGAGCGCCTCCTTCCTTGCCGTCTTGTTCCTGTTGTACTGAGGTCGGGGCCCCTTGCGTGGCGTGACCGGCGCAGCATCAGATGCCGGCTCCGTCACGAACGGACCCGTGAAGGTCGGCGCGTCCGAATACACCGGGAAAGGTGCACTCGGCTGCGGCGTCAGAAGCGGAGCGGACTTCGCGGGGGCGCTAATCCGCGGAGGCAGGGCCTCTGACAGTTGATACGAAGCCCCGCGCTGGTTCGACCGAGCCACTGCTCCAGCAGCAGGCGCAGCCACCGCCGTGACGGTGTTTGGAACGACGTTGGTCCAGAAGAAGTTCCGATAGGCTTCGCGGTTCATGTCCGCGATCGCCTCTACCTCCTCATCGTTCTCTGCGGCCTCCTGTGCGGTCATCGGCCCGCTCCAGCAACCCTGAGCACACTCAGACTGCTGGCGCTCGAACTTCTCTCGTCGACGCGCCGCAGCCTGCATCTGCTCCGGAGTCGCCAGCCCCCACGGGTCTTCGGGGCTATCCGACACGAGTCCGCAGCTAATCGAGCCGCAAGCCTGACGCGACCAGAGGCTTAGCGACGGCGATGCCCCGATGC
>CALMKG010000231.1 GCA_937867175.1 uncultured Propionibacterium sp.
CTCATGGCGCCCAGCCTGTCGGATCGGTTCCGGAGGGCCAAGCGGTGGGCGGTCGAGTCACCGAAGCAGCGGCGGGTGGAGCGTCGTCGCCTGCCCTGCCCGGTACAGACGCGCGGGGCGTCCGCCGTCCCTGGTCGTCGTGCCAGCCGTCGCCGTGACGAACCCGGCCGTCTTGGTCACCTTCCGGTGGAAGTTCCGCGCATCCAGCTCCGTCCCCCAGACAACCTCGTACACGTGGCGCAGATCGCTGATCGTGAACTCAGGGGCGCAGAAGGCCGCGGCGAGCGGCGTGTACTCGAGCTTCGCCCGGGCACGCTCCACTCCGTCTCGCAGGATCCGCCCATGGTCGAAGGCGAGGCCGTCTCCACGGAGCAAGGGATCGACCGGCTGCCACTGAGCCTCGGCGGCGTCGGTGCCGGCCGTCGGTGACGGAAGATCAGGAGCCAGCGCGATGTACGCCACGGTCACGGTGCGCATCCGCGGATCCCGGTCCGGCGTTCCGTACGAGGCGAGCTGCTCGAGATGAACCTGCCCGGCTGATAGCGCGGTCTCCTCCTGCAACTCCCGCGCCGCCGCCTCGTGCAGGTCCTCGTCGGGCCGAAGGAACCCGCCCGGAAGGGCCCATTGCCCCACGAACGGCTGCTCGCCTCGCCGGATGGTGAGGACTTGGAGCTCCCCCTCGCGAACGGTCAGAACGACGAGATCCACGGTCACCGCTGTCGGCGGGTACTCGTTCGGTGCAGCGGGCATGTCCTCCACCCTACCTCCTTCATGTCAGGTTGACGATTAGTGCCGATTGGATTAGCGTCGAACTGACGATAACCCACGAATGAGGAGACTCCGATGGCTGACATCGCCCGCTATCCGTTGGTCCGCCACCTGCGTGGATCCGGAACCGCGCACGTCGAGCAGATCCGCAACGGGAAGACGGTCCGCGCCGGCGTCGGCGCCGCGTTCTGGTTCCGTCCGCTCAGCGCGGTGCTCAACGAGGTCCCGGTCGACGACCGGGAGCTGCCCCTGATGTTCCACGCTCGCACCAGTGACTTCCAAGACGTCACGGTGCAGGCCACGATCACCTTCCGGGTGACGAACCCGGCCATGGCGGCGGGGCGGATCGACTTCTCGATCGACCCCGAGACCGGCCTCTGGCGCGGTACTCCCCTCGACCAGGTTGCCGGGCTGTTGACCGAGTCCGCGCAGCAGTACGCGATCGACGTGCTGGCGACCGCGGACCTGAGCGCCGCGATGGCCGGCGGTGTCGGCCCCCTCCGCTCGGCCATCGCCGAGGGCCTGGCGGGCGACGAACGGCTCTCGGAGACCGGCATCGCGGTGGTCGGCGTGCGCGTGGTCGCGGTCCGACCTGAGCCTGAGGTCGAGAAGGCGCTGCGAACGCCCACCCGCGAGCAGGTGCAGCAGGAGGCGGACAAGGCGACCTTCGAGCGACGTGCGGTCGCCGTCGAGCGCGAGAGGGCGATCGGCGAGAACGAGCTGCAGACGCAGATCGAGCTCGCGCGCCGCGAGGAGCAGCTGGTCGCTCAGCGCGGTGCGAACGCCCGCCGCGAGGCCGAGGAGAACGCCGCGGCCGGCGCGGTCGCCGCCGCAGCCGAGGCGCGCCGTACCGTCACCCTCGCCGAAGCGCGGGCCGAAGGCACGCGGCTGACAGGCGCTGCGCAGGGCGGTGCGGAAGCGGCGCGCGTCGCCGCCTACCGCGATGCCTCCGAGACCGTCCTGCTCGCACTCGCCGTCAAGGAGTTGGCCGAGAACCTGCCGAAGATCGAGACGCTGGTGCTCAGCCCCGACCTCGTCAGCAGGGCCTTGGCCCAACTGGGAAGTGCCAGGTGACGACATGACTCTGACGCCTCGAGTGGTCATCGTGACCCGGCGTACCGAGTACGACGAGCTGTTGGCCACGCACGGCACCCGCGGCCAGGCGGCGTTCTTCCTCAGCACCCGCGGTCGTGACATCGAGGAGCTCGAGGAGCGACACCGCCTGACCCAGCGGACGGTCGGGGTCGCCGCCGCAGCCATCCCGGTCGACTGGCGCCGAGGGGTCCTCGAGCGGAGCGACGTGTCGCGGTTCCTGTTCTCGCCCGACGACATCGTCGTGGTCGTGGGGCAGGACGGGCTGGTGGCGAACGTCGCCAAGTACCTCGACGGGCAGCCTGTGATCGGGGTCGACCCCGAACCTGGACGCAATGCCGGGGTACTGGTCACCCACGCGGTCGACGACGTGGGCCAATTGCTGCGGATGACCGATCAGGTCATGGAGCGCACGATGGTGGAGGCCAAGCTCGACGACGGCCAGCACCTGCTGGCTCTGAACGAGGTCTTCATCGGGCATCCCAGCCATCAGACGGCTCGCTACGAGCTGCACACGCCGGATGCCGGTGGCGAAGCACAGGCCTCATCGGGGGTAATCGTGGCGACCGGCACCGGCGCGACCGGGTGGTGCCGTTCCGTTGCTCAGGAACGCAACAGTGCGCTGCGCCTTCCGTTGCCGACCGAACCGAGACTGGTCTGGCTCGTTCGCGAAGCTTGGCCCTCACCGGCGACCGGGACCACCCTCACCGAAGGCGAACTGGTCGGGACCGAACTGTCCTTGATCGCCCAGTCCGACCGGCTCGTCGCGTTCGGCGACGGTATCGAGGCCGACGCGCTCAGCCTGACCTGGGGTCAGGGGGTCCGAATCGGGAGGTCGGCCAGGGCGCTGCGACTCGTCGCCTGACCGAGCTGTCGCTATGTCTCTTATTGAGTGACAAGGCAGTCGTAAGGGCCGGCTGGGCGCTCCGGGCTACTGGCCGTAGGAGAACCGGAGGTCCGCAAAGAGCAGATGGTTCACCCGCCTCCGGATGTGCCCCG
>CALMKG010000232.1 GCA_937867175.1 uncultured Propionibacterium sp.
CGACCGACCCGGTCGACGGTCTACATCAACCTGACCAAGCAGAAGACCAACGCGGCGGAAGCGCGGGTATCCGAGATCCTGCTGCCCACCGACGACCGGAACTGGCTGCTGAAGCCGACCCCGGTGCCGGAGATGGCGCGGTTGATGAAGAACGAGCAGACGGCGCTGGATCCGCAGACCGGGCAGGCGATGGTCGACCCGCAGACAGGGCAGCCGCTCAAGGTCAAGGACGTGGCGAAGGCGGTGCAGGAAGAGGCCAGGATCAAGGCCGACGCCATGCAGCGCGAGATCGACGACAAGCTGGTCGAGAGCGACTACAACGGCGAGTCGCGGAAGATCATCCACGACGCGGCGGTGTTCGGCGCCGGGGTGCTGAAGGGCCCGGTGGTCACCAACCGCAACCGGAAGGCGTGGAACAAGCGGGTCGACGGGTTCGGCGAGACGATCCATGTGCTCGAGTTCGTCCAGGAGACGCGGCCGGCGTCGTTCCGGGTCGACGTGCGCAACTTCTGGCCGGATCCGAGTTGCGGCGAGAGCATCCACAACGGCAGGGGCGCGTTCGAGCGCCAGCAGTTGACCGCGAAGCAGGTGCGCGACCTGGCGAAGCAGCCGGGGTACATGCGCGAGCAGTTGCGCAAGGTGCTCGAGGAAGGGCCGACGCGGAGCAAGGCCGGGATCAACCTCGGTGACGATCGCGACCACACCGACGGCGTCTACGAGATGTGGGAGTACTGGGGCGAGGTCGACCACGAGGACATGGTCACCTGTGGCGTGCTCGAGGACGGCGAGGTGGACGTGCTGGAGTCGATCAGCGCCTGCGTGGTGATGATCAACGACACCGTCGTGAAGGCGTTCCTGAACCCGCTCGAGGACGGCGCGCTGCCGTACGACGTGTACGTCTGGGAGAAGATCGCCGACCGCTGGTATGGCGCCGGCGTGCCGTGCGCGATGCGCTCCCAGCAGCGGGTGGTGAACTCGGCCTGGCGGGCCTTGATGGACAACATGGGGGTGTCCAGCGGGCCGCAGATCGTGATCAAGCGGCAGGGGATCGTGCCGGCCGACAAGCGGTGGGAGTTGACGCCGCGGAAGATTTGGTACGCCGCCGAGGACATCGACGACGTCAGGAAGGCGTTCACGGCGTTCGAGTTCAACTCGCACCAGGCGGAACTGACCGCGATCATCAAGCTCGGCACCGAGTTGTCCGACCAGGAGACCGGCGTGCCGATGATCCTGCAGGGCGACAAGGGCGCGGCGCCGGAGACCGTCGGCGGGATGCAGATGCTGATGAACTCCGCGACGGTGGTGCTGCGCCGGCTGGTGAAGCAGTACGACGACCAGATCACCCGCCCGCACATCCGCCGGTACTACGACTACGAGATGGCGTTCAACGAGGACGAGGAGATCAAGGGCGACTACACCATCGACGCGCGGGGGTCTTCGGCGCTGCTGGTGCGGGACATCCAGAACCAGGCGTTCCTGAACCTGCTCGCGGCCGGGGCGAACCCGGTGTACGGGATCTACCTCGACACCCAGAAGCTGTTCGAGCGGGCGCTGCAGGCGCAGCACATCGACCCCAAGGACGTGTTCAAGCCCGAGGAGGAGATCGAGCAGATCAAGCTGCAGCAGAAGCAGGCCGCGAGCCAGCCGCAGCCCGACCCGAAGGTGCAGGCGGTGCAGATCAAGGCCGAGGCCGACATGGCCCGGGTGAAGGCCCAGAACGAGGGCGACCTGCTGGAGTTGAACACGCGCCTGGCGATTGCCAAGGAGCAGCAGGAGCAGCGGATCATCGAACTGCAGCACCAGGAGCGGATCGAGTCGATGAAGCTGGCGATGGCGCAGAACATCTCACTGGAGAAGATCCGCGCCATGCTGGGCTCGGTGGCGATCAAGGAGCGGGGCAAGAGGGAGATGTTCGCCGCGGAAAGAGAGTTGAGGCTGCAGACGGGGCAAGGGATCTGACGTGTCGAGTGCCGTCCTCAAGCGCGACCTGGATGCCTACCAGCGCGCGGTGGAGGCGTATCGGCGCAGCGCGAAGACGTTCAACGGCAACGTCGACAAGTACCAGGGCACGCTGGTCAAGGATCAGCGCGGGCTGCCGATGGTCTACGCCTCCGGTTCGTTCTTCGCCATCAGCGAGGACGGCAAGATGGTCCCGGCGGTGGTGCCCGACAACTTCGACGTCTCGGGGTACGGGCTCACCGATCTCGGCAGCGGCTACCAGATGATCCGGCAGGCCCCGGTGAAGGCGAACCGGGAGACGGTGACCGGGGTGCTGCAGAACACCGACCCCGACGGCAAGCCGTACTTCTACACGCCGAACAGCAGCGACGAGGGCGGGAGCAACACCGTCTACGGCGCTGAGTGGCGGGTGGACAGCGAGACCCCGGCGCAGGGCGAGAGCCCGGCGACGTTCACCTTGAGCCGCGACGCCTCGGAGTACCCGACGGCGCCGACGGCGTGGACGAACGCATTCAAGTTGAAAGCGCCCGATCCAACGGCGGCGCAGATCAGAGGTTTGACTACCCCATCGAATGTCGCGCTCGAGCGGGGGCTCGTGGGTGAGGTGCTGCAAGGGCGCGGCGTCAGGTAAAGGAGAGACGAGATGGCGACGAGGAACGCAGCGCGGGAGCACATCGGCGACCGCAGCGTGGTGGTGGCGACCTGGTCGGGGTTGCTCAATACCGACGACGGCGCGCCGATCATGCTGCCGCAGTGGCCCGATCGTACGGTGCAGGTCACCGGCACGTTCGGCACCGGCGGCACGGTGCTGATCGAGGGCAGCAACGACGGCACCACCTACAACACGATCAACGACACCGCCGGCAGCGCGCTGAGTTTCTCCGCGGCCGGGTTCAAGGTCTGCAACGAGGTGCCGCTGTACCTGCGCCCGCGGGTCAGCGCCGGCGACGGCACGACCAGCCTGAAGGTCGCGATCGTGTTGCGCACCCCGACCGCGATCGTCACCAAGAGCTAAGGAGCGCGAGATGAACGTGAACCAACAAGCCGCTGCCGAGATTGCGAAGTTCTCGCGGATGTTCTCCGCGGTGATCGAGGCCGGGAAGGTGTTCGAGGAGGTGGGCTCGCTCGAGCAGGCCGCTGCCGAGGCGGCAGCCGCGCTGGAGAAGTCGCGCGAGGAGAAGGTCGCCCTGGACGAGGCGCGGGCTGGGCAGGAGGCCGAGATGGTCGCCGCGAAGGCCAAGGCGCTGGCGGATGCCGAGGCGGTGGTCGCGGCGGCGCGGATGGAGGCGGCGAAGAAGCTCGAGGCCGCGGAGGCGATGGCTGGCGAAGCCCGGGACGCCGCGGCCAAGGCGGTGATCACCGCCGAGGAGCAGGCGAAGGCGATGCTCGACGAGGCCCGCGCCGATCGCAACGACGCCGCCGAGTACCTGCGCGCGGCGAAGGAGCAGGTGGCTGCCGTCGCGGACCAGGTCAAGGCGAAGACCGACGAGCTCGCCGAGCTCGAAGGGAAGATCGTCAAGGCCCGGGAGACGATCGCGTCGCTGCTGGGGCAGCCGGCCGAGTGATGTGCGCCGGTCCAACTGCGCGGTCTTCGCCTGGGGTCTGTGGATCACCAGGGGAGGCTCGTGCCTCGTCCGCCGCACCCGCGAGCCGCTGCACCGGTTCGGGTGGCATTGGCTCTGGTCGCCGGTCGAGGCCCCGGACCTCGGGTTCTGGCGGTCCTGGTGCCTGTTCTGGCGGCTCGGCGGGTACTGGTGGCTCACCTGGACGCCGTGGCGCCTCGAGCGCCCCAGGTTCTTCTGGACTCCTGGCCCGCCGCGGCAACTGCTGCACTACGAGCCGCGAGTGCGAATGGAAACGACGCGCGAGGCGCTGGTGCACAAACTATGGTTCTGGGGTCGCGTGCGGCACCGGGATACCGAATGGGTGAGCGATGATCTACAGCGTGATTCGGAAGGCTGACGGCGTCGAGGTTTCGCGCTACGCCGCGATGCAGGTCATCGAGCAGGAGTGGCCGCTTGGCGCGTTCGATCACGTCGAGTGGACCGAGGAGACGCCGCCGGGTGCTCCGTACACCGGGTCGTGGCGGATCACCAAGCTGGCGTTTCGCAATCGGTTCACGCAGTCCGAGAAGGTAGCGATCGAGATCGCGTCGCTCGACGTGGCGACCGCGCCGATGGCGCAGCGTCAGATGGCGGCGGCGCTACGCGCGTATCAGGCCGACGTTGCCACCGCCACGTTCATCGACCTCAAGCGCGCCGATACGCGGGCCGGGGTGCAGGCGCTGGAGTCCTACGGCTTGCTGCCGGCTGGACGCGCCACGGTGATCCTCGACACGATCCCGACCGCCGAGGAGTTGTTCAATGGCGACTAAGTACCTCATCCACGGCGCGACCTACTGCGGCGACGGCACGGCGTTGAACGAGGCCGCGTCTGCGGGCGCTGCGGGTGCGTGGAACAACATCAATGTGTATTCCGGCTCGGCGCCGGCCTACGGTTCGCTTGCGGCCGGTGACGTAGTCAACATCCGGTCGAAGACCAGTGCGGGCAACGACATCGTGGTGACGCTGTCGGCTTCCGCAACGCTCGGTAGTTCCGCGGCCACATCGACGAACTGGGTAACGTGGGCGCTCGATGGCGGAACGGTTTGGTCTGGCATCAACGGAACGCTGACCTTCGAGTGCCCATCGACGTACACGATCACCTTGCGCAGCTATAACTACTACCGCGCGGAGAACGCCGACAAGCTGGTGTTCAAGGAGACCAACACCAGTTCAGATTTCAAGCGAATTTGCTACTTCCCGTCGTATTGCCTGACAGAGAACCTGTTTGTTGATTGTTCGCTTAACGGGCACGCCACGGGCAACCACATGGAATTTTTGGAGTATGAGAACGTTCATCGAAATCTGCACCTAAAGTGGGCCAAGCATTACGCCAGCCCCATTCGGTGTAACCAATGGTCGAAGGTGACGCTATTCAACCCGTCGATTGAGCTTACCGTGTCGGATACGAATGCCCCTGTGCTCACGCTTGGAGATTACGGATCGAGTTGCTTCGTCTTTGGGGGGCGGATATTCGGTGCTGGGGCGACGACGGGGAACGGCGTTGTCGGAATTCAGACGAGCGGTCGATCTGGCCGGGCCGGATTCATTGGCACACAGATTCCGAAGACGATGAACATGCTATTCAACTCGACGATCCCGGACGGTCCTTGGAAGATCGAGGGCATCGGAATCGATGCGGAGGAAGGCGGCGTCGTGGTTGAAAACTGGGGAGCGGCCGATACCCGTTCGGATGGCTACTACCCAACGCTCAACGCATTCCTTCCTGACTCGGTAAACACCCCGTGGTCGTGGAAGGTGTACCCAAGCAACGCCAGTATCAAGAACCAATTCTGCATTCCGGTCGCGAAGGAATACACGGCGCCGGCAGCGACGGCGACCATTACCGCGGAAGTCCTCCTCGCCGATACGATAGCAACCGCGACCAAGGGGTCGATGTGGCTGGAGATCACATACATCGACGACTCCACGGGGCTTCCGGCATCAATAACCACGCGAAATTTCAGCGCTGGAGCGTTGGATAGTTCGTCTGCATCGTGGTCGGCGACGACTTATGGCGCCATCAACCTACTGAAGAAGAAGATGTCGATCACTACGCCAACGAGCATCAAACAGAACACGATGGTCGTTGTCACCCTATGCGGTACATGGAAATCCGCGTCGGCTCTCGACATCATGTTCTTCTGTCCTGATGTGGGGTTGTCGTGAGCGGTTGCTTCCCCAGCGGATCGCTGACGTTTGTTAGTGCCAGTCGCGGTCGTATCGCGCCGTCTCCGATCGGGTTGTCGATGGGCGTGTTCCGGTTCTCCACCGACGCAATCGGGACGTGCGTCGTTCGGTTGCAGAACATCGTGGCTGGAAGTCGGTATCGGATCGAGGTCGCGACGACCGGCGCGACGATCGCTGACGGCGTGGCGGCGTCGACCACCGAGGATGTGACGATCGACCGCTACGCCAGCGGGGACGCGAAGAACGACCTGAAGATCAAGATTCGCCGGTCGTCCTCGGCGCCGAAGTACCAGCCATTCGAGACGCAGGCGCAGGCGGCAGCCGGCACGGTGCTGGTCTGGGTTTCCCAAGTGCTTGACACCATAGTGAGCTAGCAATGGCATACGTCAACTTCACCACTCTGACCGACTGGCAGTACGACGCCAGCACGAAGAAACTCAAACACAACACCGGCTCGACGCGGATCACCGTCAATGCTCTCTATTCCGAGATCATGGACGAGTTCGACAACGCCGGGCAGATGGACGACTCGATCCCGATGTCGGCGCAGACGCCGACCGAGTACACCCTGGTCAACGGCTGGACGTTCGACAGTGACTCGGATCCCGGCTACCTGTACGGCGGATCAATCGTCGTGCAGAAGGCGACCACCGATCGCGACGTGTGGGCGAACTTCTACACCCTCGGCACCATCGAGTCCGACGGCGTTGTGTACTGGTTGCAGAACGGATCGCTGGTGGCTGCGCACCCGGGCTACACCTCCGGGCACATCGACCAGTTGATCAAAGTCCGCTCCGGCGGATCGCTCATCGACTCGGGGAACGTGACCGCGTACCTGCGCAACCGCGCAAGCGGAAACGCCGACCTGTACGATAACTTCACCGGCACCGCGACGGCGACCGGTGGCCGCAACCCAATCCCCCTGGCCTCGGCGCCGGATACCAACGACGATGGCAGCGACGTCTCGGCGTACACCTGCACCCTCGGATTCGCGGGCTACACCGAGGACGTCGACGGAGACGGCACCGCCGAGTCCTACGCGGTGAAGGTCGACGGCCAGGGCAGCTACACCGCGTTGCAGTGCTACCGCTGGCTCAAGTGGCAGTGCCGCCGCGAGAACTCGTCGGATGTGGGCAACGGGACGCAGGGCCGGTTCTACCGTTACGCGAACGCGAGCTACGCGGAGGTCAAGCAATCGCCGTTCGGCAGTTTCGCCGGCGGGAAGTTCTTCGGCGCCCGCGGCGTGCTGCTGACCAACATCACCGACAGCAACAACCGGCAACTGATCGACTCGTCCGGGGCCAGCAAGATTCCGCCGACGACGGTGAGCATCACGGTATCCGGTGTCGCGGTCGGCGACCGCGTGCTGGTGGCCCGCGACGACGGCGCCGGCGCCATCGACAAAGCCCAGTTCACGCTGGCTGGCGCGCACAGCGCAGCGACCACGGTCACGGTCAACGAGGCGCTCGGCAACGACATCCCCGACAGCGGCGCGCTGCGGATGGGCGACTCGCAGTTCACCTACACCGGCATCGTGCGCGGCTCGAAGCAGTTCACCGGGGTCTCTCCGGCACTGACCGGTAGCGGCGGCGCGGAGTTGTATCAGCCCTACATCGACGCGGTGGCGAGCGGCACCAGCATGAGCAAGTCGTTCGTCTACGCCGCCGACTTCGACATCATCGCTCGGATCCGCAAGAAGGGCATCCAGCCGTTCGAGAACACCGCAACCGTGACCAGCGCAGGCGCGGCGGTGAGCGCCATCCGCACGACTGACACCATCGTCTCGTAATGGCCCTCACGTTCGACCACGCAACGAAACTGATCGGCGTGCCGGAGGCCGACGCGCAGCCGTTGTTGATTCAGGATCTCGTCAACGCGATCCGCGAGGAGGAGGCGAGTGCGCGGGGCATCGCCTACGATCAGATCCTCGACGCCACCGGCAAGTCGGACCTCGGCGGCGGGGTGCTGACCGGGATCACGGCGGCGCTGCGCTCGACGTGGAAGCTGAACTTCGCGACCGGCGCATACCAGGCGGCGGTCGACGGCGGGAATCTCGCGGACGGGCTCGACCGGATCAACAACACCGGGTCGCCGCAGGTGCTGCTGCGTTCGAGCGTGGCGACCACGATCACCAGTTCGTCGGGCGTCACCCCGGCAGACGCCGCCGACGCGGTGGTGACAGCCCTCAACGCCACCGCCATCCCGGTGAACGTAACCCAGGTCAACTCCACCACCGTCGTCGGCGACGGGTCCGATGGCAACCCGTGGCGGGCAGCATAGCCACCAGAGGAGAGCAACATGAGCATGAGCAACACCACCGAGAACGCGACCCTGAAGATGCACTTGCAGGGCACCGATCCGTCGTACCGCGCCGGCGCCACG
Organism: uncultured Propionibacterium sp.; assembly: GCA_937867175.1. Taxonomy (GTDB): domain Bacteria; phylum Actinomycetota; class Actinomycetes; order Propionibacteriales; family Propionibacteriaceae; genus Brooklawnia. The sequence goes on from CALMKG010000232.1 coordinate 8,133, forward strand.
CAGTACCTCGCGCTGTTCACCGACGACCCGGGCGAGACGGGCTCGCTTGCCGCCGAGGCCGACTACACCGGCTACGCGCGCGTCGCCCTGACCAAGGCGAGCGCGTGGACCGACAACGGGTCGAGCTTCGCCAACGCCGCGCTGGTCCAGTTCGGGCAATGCACGGCCGGTACCAACGCGCTCACCCACTTCGCGGTGGTCGACACGGCCTCCGGTGCGGTGAACCAGATGATCTCCGGCGCGCTGTCGGCGACGCTGAACGTCACCGCCGGCATCCAGCCGCAGTTCGCCGCCGGCGACCTGACCGTCACCGCCGACTGATGTCCCTGCGCAACTTCCGGGCGCTGGCTGACGCCGAGGTCAACGGGGCCTCGGCGTTCAACTCGTTCCGCAAGTACCCGACGCAGGCGACCACGGCCGGGGTCTGGTTCGACCTGTCGCTGTCGCCAGGCAACCCGAATCCGCAGTATTACGCCTCGTCGCCGATGGTCGGCAAAGGCATGGCGCAGTCGACCGACGGCGGGATCCTGCACGGCGGCAACGTGGCTCCGCGGACCAAGTACCTGCGCGAGCTCATGCTGATGCAGAACGCCGCCGCGACCGCGCTGCCGGCCCGGTTCATGTTGCTCGACTACCTCTACTACTACCCGTTCGTCGACATGGGCACGACGGACGTGCAGCCGCTCGACTCGACGGCCGCGGTGCCGCGCCTGCCGGCGCGCGGCGCGCAGATCCTCCCGGTGGTCGTGGCCGGGCAGACCGGTGGCGGGACGTTCAAGGTCTACTACACCAGCCAGGACGGGACCACGGGCCGCGTCACGCCCAACGTGCGGGTGAACACGCAGAACCTCGTCGGCACCATCGCGAGCACGCAGCAGGCCGGCAACGGCGCGGCCGGGCCCTTCATGCCGCTGCAAGGCGCTGACACCGGGGTGCGCGCGATCGAGTCGGTCCAGTTCAACACCGAGGACGTGGGGCTCATCACCTTCGTGCTGGTGGTCCCGATCGCGGACGTGACGCTGCTCGGGATCGACGCGCCGGTTGAGGTCGACTTCGCGCGCGACTGGAGCAAGGCCCCCGAGATTGCCGACGATGCGTACCTGAACTTCATCGTCTGTCCGCAGGGCACGCTGGCGACGCATCGCCTGTTCGGGACCATCAAGACCATCTGGAGCTAGATCATGGGCGGCTTTACCTCACTCGACGACCTCCTGAACGAGATCACCACCAACGGCAAGTTCTGGCGCGCCGACTGGAACAAGAACACGTTCGGCACCACGGCGCACACGGCGGGCCTGTGGTACAGCCTGTTCCGCGGCGGCGGCAACCCGCCGGCCGACACCATCCTCGGCACCGGCACCAACCTCGCGTTTCAGGCCCTCACCGACGCCACAGCCAACGCCACCGGCATCCAGCACGGCGGCAACGTCGGCGACTTCAAGCACATCCTGAACGCATCGGCTTTCTCCGCCGCGGCGACGACGATGCCGGCGGTGTTCATGCTGGTGGACCTGCTCGGGTTCTACCCGATCACCAGCGTCACGACGACGGGCGCGCAGTCGCTCAACAACACGGTAACGCTGCCCCGGTACACCGACGGCGCAGGGGTGCAGGCGTTCATCACCCCGAGCACGGTGATGGGCGCGGCTACGCCGACCATCGCGCTCGGCTACACCAACAGCGCCGGCACCGCGAGCCGGGCCACGCCGTCGTCGCCGGCGCTCCCGACCGGCAACTCGGCCGCGGCGGTGACGAGCATCGTCTACAGCGGCACCGGCTCCGGCAAGTACGGGCCGTTCGTGCCGTTGCAGGCCGGCGACGCCGGCATCCGCTCGGTGCAGTCGATCAACCTGTCGGTGAGCTACGCCTCCGGCGTGCTGAATCTCGTGCTGTGCAAGCCGCTGCTGACCCTGCCGATGACGACCATCGGCGTGGCCGCGGAGCGCGATCTCGTCAACCAACTGCCGTCGCTGCCCAAGGTGTACGACGGTGCGTGCCTCGCCTGGCTGATGTACGCGGGCGCGGCGACGCCGGTCAACTCGGCGTTCTTCGGGCACATCGACTTCGGCTGGGGTTGATCATGGACGCCCGCAAGTTGCTTGAACTGGTCGCCACGGCGCAGGCCGACGGCATGGACTACCACCGCCTCGCGGCGCTGGTCGCCGAGGGTCAGCGCGAGGCGGACGCGAAGCTCGCCGAGGCGATGGGCCAGCAGGAGGTCGCGGACGCGATCCGCGCCGTCTGATGCTGATCGGCAACTACGCCGTCCTGAACAAGACGCCGGGCCGCTGGCGGGGCGGCACGTCCGCTGCCGGCGGGGCGCACACGCACACTCGCGCCGGCTACCGGAACACCGGGGCGGCGCTGAACCTGCACACGGCGCTGCCGGCGCTGGTGGCGGTGCCCAACGGCCACCTGTCGCCGTCGGCGTTCATCCTGCCGCGCACCGCGGGGGCCATGTCGTCGCGCAACGAGGCGGTGGCGACGATCGACGCCAGCGGGCAGGGCGAGATGGGCTTGAACGCCGAGGGCACGACCAGCCTCTCGCTGTCCACGTCTGCGGTCGGGCAACTGATCATGTCTGGCGTCGGCACCGCGACGGTGACGCTGTCGCTGTCGGGCACGGTGCGGGCGGCGCTGGGCGGGGTTGGCACCGCGGCCCTCGCGCTATCCGGGTCGGCGACGATCGGGGCGAAGGCGTGGGCGACCGGACAGTCGACCCTCTCGATGGGCGGCGCGCTCCAGTCCTACGCCGTCGGCCACATGGCAGGAACGACGGAAGAGTCCGGCCTGACCCCTACTGGGGTCGCCAACGCGGTGTGGGCGCGGATCATCGAGGCTGGGTTCAGCGCCGAGGAGGTCATGCGCCTGCTGGCGGCGCACGCCGCCGGCGAGGCGACCGGGCTTGATGGTGGGACGACCGAGTTCATCGGCCTTGACGGCTCGACGGTGCGGATCGAGGGCTCGGTTGCCGGAGGCTCGAGGACGATCACCGCTCGCGACGGCGGATGACGCATGGCATGGATCGGCCGGTGGTTCGGCGACTGGCTCGGCTCGTGGGCCGGGTCCAGCGAGAGCGCACCAGGTGCTGCGCGCGGTTCGGCGTCGATCTCGGTATCGGCTACCGGGACGGCGCGGGCCGTCGCCCATCTGGCGGGCTCGGCAGCGCTGTCCGTCTCCACCTCCGGGGTGGCCGAGGCGGGAGACGCCGGTGCGCTGTCCGGGTCGGCGACGCTGTCCCTGTCGGCGCAGGGCTCGCTCTCCGCACTTGGGCGCCTGTCTGGCACGGCTTCGCTCTCGTTGTCGGCCAGCACGTCGTCGAGCGGCACCTCTGGCTACGCCTGGCGCCCAGGCGCGTGGCGGGTCGGTGCGTGGCGAGACGGCAGTTGGCGGGGGATGGGCGGCGCGATCGAGGCCGCGGTCCAGAGCATGAGGATCCGCTTCCTGCGTCGGCGAGGTCGATAACAGGAAGCTATCGACACTGGCGTACCGATAGACTAGACTAATCGCGCGAAATTCCGTCCCGCAATGTTCATCGACTTCTCCTCGGCCACCTGGATCCTGCTCCGCAAATGGGCGGAAGCAGAGCTTCAGCGTGCCCGGGAGCGCAATGACGCGCGGGCCTTGGATCCGATCGCCACCGCGGCCCTCCGCGGCGAGATCGCGACGCTCAAGAAGTTTCTCGACCTGCCCAACGAGGTAGCTCGAGGCCAGGTGGCTGACCCGGACGAATAGCCCGGTCGGTCGTTGCAGTGAAGAGAACCGCCTTCGGGCGGTTTTTGTTTTTGGAGGGCAGATGCCTGACCTTACTCCGCAACAAATGTGGGACGAAGAAGCACGGGCTCGTGAAGCTGGGGAACCAACCCCCGCAGCAGAACCGCCGGCCGAGCCGCCGGTTCAGACCGAAGAGCCAACGACGGATACGTCCGCAGCCGCGGAGCCGGAGCCGGAAGCACCGGCGCCGGAAGCGGAAGACCCCCTGGCCGGGGTGCCGGAAGGCGTGCGCAAGCAACTCGCGCGCATCGACGAACTGGCAGCAGCAAATGCCCAACTGACCCAGCACGTCCGCTCTGCCGAAGGCCGAGTGGCGGCGATGCAGCGGGAACTGCAGGTGGCGAAGGCGGCGCAACAAACCGTTGCCCCGAAGGACGCCCCGACGCAGACCCAGGTTGCCGCCGCCGCGAAGAGCCTCAAGAAGTGGGATGCGCTGAAGACGGAATTCCCCGAGTGGGCCGACGGCGTGGAAGAACTCGTCGCCGCCAATCGGGCCGACCCCCAACCACAGGCCCCGGTGTTCACCCCCGAACAGGTGGCGGAACTGGTGCGGAAGGAGGTCGCAGCAGTGGAAGGCAAGACGGCTCGGATGGTCGAGTCGCTGCGCGTCGAGACGAAGCACGGCAACTGGCAGGACACGGTCAACAGCACCGAGTTCACCCAGTGGTTCCTGGTGCAGAACCCCGAAACGCGAGCGCTCGCGGACAGCCCGAATGCCGCCGACGCCATTCGCATGCTGGACCTGTTCCAGGAGGCGAAGAAGCGCCCCGCCGCTGAGATCCGAAACGAACGCGGTGCACGCCTGGCCGCCGCAGCAACCACCCGCCCCGGAACGACGCCGCCTCCGAAGAACGAGAGCGAGATGTCGGCCGAGGAAATCTGGAACCAGGAGGCCGCACGGCGCGAGAAGACTCGCGCAGCCCGCGGTTTCTGACTCTCTGAGAGGCTTTTATGTCCATGCAAGGTTACAGCACCGTCGCTTCGCGGAACCTCATCCGCGCCGCACAGGGCATGTTGGAGCACGCGCAGCCGATCACCGTCCTCGGTGACTTCGGCACCCAGCGCGAGATGCCGCAGAACTCGACCGACACCCTCGTCTTCCGCCGCACCCTCCCGTTCGGTGCTTCGACGACCGGGACCACGGTCGAGAACACGGCGCGCTACATCGGCACGCCGAGCGTCACCGCCTCGAGCTTCGTGCTGCAGGAAGGCACCACGCCGAACGCGAACACGATCTCCTTCCAGGACATCAGCGTTCAACTCCAGCAGTACGGGATGCTCTACAAGTTCAGCAACCGCGTCGAGCAACTCTACGAAGACGACATCCCCGGCGAGATGGTCAAGCTCATCGGCGAGACGCTGGCCGAGGTGTTGGAACTGGTCCGCTACGGCACGATGAAGGCGGGCTCGGTGGTCGCGTACTCCAACGGCTCCGCGCGCACCAGCGTGAACACGCCGATCAGCCTGAACGTCCTGCGCCGGGCCGCTCGCACGCTGGAGTCGAATCGTGCGCGCCGGGTGACCAGCCGCCTCGCCCCCGGGGTGAACTTCAACACCCGTGCCGTGCAGCCGGCGTACATTGTGTTCCACCACACCGACGCCGAGTCGGACGTGCGCAACCTGCCGGGCTTCACCCGCGTCGAGGAGTACGGCAGCTTCAAGCCGATCCACGACCGCGAAGTGGGCGCCTGCGAGCAGTTCCGCTTCATCTCCTCGCCGGTCCTCGCCCCGATCCTCGCGGGCGGCGCGGCGCTCGGTTCGTCGGGGATGATGTCCCAGGGCGGTTCGGTCGTGGACATCTATCCGTACATCGTCATCGGCGAAGACGCGTGGGGTCAGGTCGCGCTGAAGGGGCAGTCGGCGATCAAGCCGACGATCCTGAAGGCCAGCGACAAGAACCACGCCAACCCGATGGGCATGTTCGGCTACGTCGGCGCCTCCACCTGGTTCGCCACCGTGCGCCTGAACGAGGCGTTCATGGTTCGGATCGAGGCGGGCGTCACGGCGCTGTAACCGAGGGGGCCTGACATGTCCAACAACGCCTTCAACCAACTGCTGAACCAGGGGCGGCTCGACCCGAGCGCGGTGGTGATCGCGCCCCCGGTGGTCGTCACCGACTCGGCCGTTGTCGCAACACCCGCTGCGTACGCCGGTCGCACTGTGCTTCTCGACAGGGCTGCCGGCATCGCTGTCACCCTGCCGGCCGCGACCGGTTCCGGTGTTTCGTACAAGTTCCTGGTCAAGACCTCGATCACGTCGAACTCGACGACGATCAAGGTCGCCAACGCAACGGACGTGATGCAGGGCCTGGCTGTCGTGCTGGGCGCTGCGGTTGCGGCCTTCGCGACGGGCGCGACTGCGGACACGATCACCTTTAACGGCAGCACGACCGGCGGCCTGTTCGGCACCCAGGTCGAGCTCGTCGACGTCGCCGCCGGATTCTGGTCGGTCATCGTCCATGCGACGGGCTCGGGCACGGCCGCGACCGTGTTCAGCGCCACCGTCTAACCCTGAAAGGAAACCAGCATGTCTTACAACCTCACTGGTGCCACCTCCGGCGGCACGTTCGTTCTCACGCGCGCCGGTGGCGCGACGGCGAACCTGGTCACCGGCGGTGCCGCGACCACCGTCACGCCGCAGAACACCACGTTCGCGCTGGCCGGCAAGCTGTACTACGCCGCCTCCGGCACGATCGGCACGGCGACCCCGACGACCGACTACAACACGGGCCTGGCCTTCAAGCCGCTGCTCCCCAGCAAGGGCTGCGTGTACGTCTGGGGCCTTACCTCGGCCGGCGCGCTCAAGCTCGTGCAGGGCCCGTTCGTCGACCTCGACTCGGCCGGCGCGTGGGTCTCGCCGCCGCAGTTCCCGCCGATCCCCGACGACATCTGCCCGATCTCGTACTCGCTGGTCCGCGCGGGGTCGACGGCGTCGGCTTCCGGCTGGCTCATCGGCACCAACAACTTCACCGGCGTCACCGGCATCACGGTGACCACCGCGGTGGATCTGTTCGCGATGCCGTCGGTCCCGCAGACGTCGTAGCGCTTTCGGTAGGACCGTGATTCGGGGCGCCTTCGGGCGCCCCACTTTTTTCAGGAGGTTAGATGCCCGCAAAGCCCGCAGTACCGCTCATCGAGATGCACGACGACGTGCCGGAAGTGATCGTCGAGACGGACATCAGGAAGATCGCGTCCGATGAAGCGTTCATGCACGAGATCGTCACCGTCCTCGTTCACCCGTCGGCGAACGAGAACGACCCGCAGCACTTCGTCCTGAACGTCAACAACACCAACCAGCCCGTGTTCCGCGGCGCGCCGACCCCCATCCGCCGGAAGTACCTCGAAGTCCTGGCGCGGATGAAGGAGACGAAGTACACGCAGCCCCAGCGGGACATGGCGAACCCCGAACTCGGCAACCAGGTCATCGGCCGCACCGCGCTCGTCTACCCGTTCGAGGTTCTTGAGGACAAGAACCCGCGCGGCGCCGAGTGGTTGCGCGGCATCCTCGCCGAGCCCGCGTAATGAACCTGCTGCAACTGGTCAACCGCACCCGCGTCGAGTGCGGGGTCAGCGGCCCTGCGCTGGCTACCCTGGTCGGGGTGTCGGGCGAGAGCGCCCGCATCCTCGGCTGGGTGCAGCAGGCGTGGACCGAGTTGCAGACGCTGAAGGACGACTGGCAGTGGATGCAGTCGTCCTTCGGCTTCAACCTGACGCCGATGGGGACCACGTTCACCCCCGGCAACGACGTCGGCCTCGCCGACTTCGGCCGGTGGAAGCTGGACAGCTTCCGCTGTTCGACCGACAACACCTACTTCGACGAGCAGCCGCTCGACTACCTCGAGTGGCAGCCCTTCCGCGATCACTTCTGGTACGGCACCGCGCGGAGCACGTTCTCGCGCCCGACGGTGTTCACCGTCACCCCGTCGAAGGCCCTGTCCTTCGGCCCGGCGCCCGACCTCGACTACTACGTCAACGGTGAGTACTTCACCGCCCCCACCGAGCTTGCGCTCGACGCTGACACGCCCGGCATCCCGGCCGCGTCCCACATGCTCCTGGTGTACGCCGCGATGATCTTCTACGCTGGATACGAAGCGGCGCCGGAAGTGCTGGCGCGCGGCGACGCCGGCTACAAGCGCCTGCTCGGGCAACTCGAGAACGACCAACTCCCGACGATCATCAGCGGCCCGCCCCTGGCGTGATGGCAGCCAACCAATTCCCGCCGGTGCAGTACGAGGTTATCAGCCTCAAGGGTGGCCTCGACCTCGTCACCCCCACGCTGTCGCTGCCGCCGGGCTACGCCCGGGACGCGCTGAACTTCGAGGTCTCGATCACCGGTGGTTACACCCGCATCGCCGGCTACGAGCGCTACGACGGGCGCCCCGCGCCGGCGGACGCGGCGCACGCCGAGTTGACGGTGACCATCACCGGCGCGATCGTCGTCGGCAACACGATCACCGGCGCGACTTCGGGCGCCACCGGTTACGTCATCGCGGTGAGCGGGTCGATGGTCTCCTACACCAAGGCGACCGGCACCTTCGCCGTCGGGGAGACCGTCCGCGTCGGTGGCTCGCCGCAGGGCACGATCACGGCGCTGTCGGCGCCGACGGCGCTCGCCAACGACGTCCAGGCGGCGTACACCAACCTCGCCGCCGACGCCTATCGTGCGGACATCGGCGCGGTGCCCGGCAGCGGCCCGATCCGCGGCGT
>CALMKG010000233.1 GCA_937867175.1 uncultured Propionibacterium sp.
TCCCGGCAACTTGGCGCCCTGCTGGCCGACGAGCGGGGACTTGACCTGGCCGTGCGGTTCGTGGACCGGGTGGCTCGTCCCGAGGATCCACAGGTGGCAGCCAAGGAACTCTCGCGCTTGTCGGCCGCGGACGCCTCCGCCTTCCTTGGGCCCGTCGACGCCGCACTGCTGGGTGTTGGCTCCCACGTCGCGCCGCTCGCGCCGCCGGTCGTGGTGCCGATCGCCCGCAAACGGCTGCGGCAGATTGTCGGGCCCCTGGTGGTGGACGCCAAGGACCCGGCGCTCGGAAAGCACCTGGCCGCGCAGCGGGCACAGGGCTTTGCGCTCAATGTGAACCTGCTTGGTGAAGCGGTGCTCGGTGAGGCCGAGGCGGCGTCCCGGACAGAACGGACCCGCAAGCTGCTGGAACGCCCTGACGTCGACTACGTGTCGATCAAGGTCTCGTCCCTGGTCTCACAGATCTCCACCTGGGACACCCCGGGCACGGTCGAGCGAGTCATCGAACGGCTGCGGCCGCTGTATCGCACGGCCGCGGCGGCCTCGCCGACGAAGTTCGTGAACCTAGACATGGAGGAGTTCCGCGACCTTGACCTGACCATCGACGTATTCCAGGCGCTGCTGTCAGAACCTGAGTTCCACCAACTACAGGCTGGGATAGTGCTGCAGGCCTACCTGCCCGACGCGCTGCCCGCGCTGGAGCGCATGTTCAGGTTCGCCCATGAGCGGGCCAGACTGGGCCGGGCGCCGTTCAAGATCCGGGTCGTCAAGGGCGCCAACCTCGCAATGGAGCAGGTGGACGCGGAGTTGCATGGCTGGCAGCAGGCGCCCTACACCACCAAACAGGACGTGGACGCGAACTACATTCGCTTCGTTGAGCGGGCGCTGCGTCCGGACGCGACTTCGGTGATCCGGCTGGGGGTGGCCAGCCACAACCTGTTCGACGTGGCGCTGGCTCACCTGCTGGCCGAACAGCGCGGCTGCGCCGATGCCCTCGACATCGAAATGCTGCAGGGCATGGCTCCCGCACAGGCGCGCGCCATCAAGGCAGACGTCGGCACGGTGGTGTTGTACACCCCGGTGGTGGCGGCGAAGGATTTCGACGTGGCGGTGTCTTACCTGATCCGGCGGCTGGAGGAGAATGCCGCCGAACAGAACTTCCTGCACGCCATGTTCGCGGCCACCCGCAAGGGCTCGGACGCGCTGGCCGACCAGGAGCGTCGCTTCCGGCATGCCGCGGCGACCGCCCCGCAGGTGGCTACCGGGCCGCGGCGCACGACCGAACGGGCCCCGGTCACCGATCACTTCGCCAACACCGCCGACTCGGATCCGGCGCTGCCCGCCACCCGAGACTGGGCACGGGCTGCGGTCTCGGCCTCCCCGGCGGCGCTGACCTCGCCGGTGCTGCGCTCTGCCGCCGACGTGGACCGGGTCGTGGCGACCGCGGTGGCGGCGTCGGGCGGCTGGGCGGGGCGTCCGCTGGCCGAACGCGCCGACCTGCTGCGTGAGGCGGCACGCCAGCTGGAGGCGCGCCGGGGTGCGCTGGTCACCGTGATGGCCGCCGAGGGTGGCAAGACCGTGGCCGAGGCCGACCCGGAGGTCAGCGAGGCGATCGACTTCGCCCGCTACTACGCCGACCGGGCAGAAGATTTGGGACGCGTCCCCGGTGCGCGGTTCACCTGCGACCAGGTGGTGCTGGTGACCCCGCCGTGGAACTTCCCGGTGGCCATCCCGATGGGATCGGTGCTGGCCGCACTGGCTGCGGGTGCCGCGGTCGTCATCAAACCGGCCCATCCGACGCCCGGCTGCGTCGAGGTGGCGGTGGCGGCTCTGCACGAGGCGGGCATCCCCCACGACGTCCTGCAGGTGGTGCGTGCCGGTGACCGCGAGACCGGGCGAGCGCTGGTTTCGCACCGTGATGTCGAGACGGTGATCCTGACCGGATCAAGCGAGACCGGTGCCATGTTCGCCGATTGGCGCGCCGGTCATCCGCGCGGCCCGCGGGTCTACGGTGAAACCTCCGGCAAGAACGCGCTGGTGGTGACCCCGGCGGCCGACCTTGACCTGGCTGTCGCCGACCTGGTGCGCAGCGCCTTCGGGCACGCCGGCCAGAAGTGCTCGGCGGCGTCCCTGGGCATTTTGGTGGGCTCGGTCGCGACGTCGAAACGCTTCCGGCGCCAGCTCGTCGACGCGGTGCGCTCGCTCAAGGTGGGTTACCCCGCCGATCTGCAGGTGACGATGGGCCCGATCATCGAACCGCCGCAGGGCAAGCTGTTGCGCGCCCTGACCAAGCTTGACCCGGGCGAATCCTGGCTGGTCACCCCGAAGCAGCTGGACGAGTCGGGTCGCTTGTGGTCGCCCGGGTTGAAAACCGGCGTGCGGCCGGGTTCGTTCTTCCACCTGACCGAGGTTTTCGGGCCGGTGCTGGGATTGATGCAAGCCAAGAACCTGGCCGAGGCGATCGAGTGGCAGAACGCGACCTCCTTCGGCCTGACCGGTGGTCTGCACAGCCTGGACGCCGATGAGATCGCACAGTGGGCCGAGCAGGTGGCGGTCGGCAATGCCTACATCAATCGCCACATCACCGGGGCGATCGTGCAGCGGCAGAGCTTCGGCGGCTGGAAGGACTCGGTGCTCGGCCCCGGCGCCAAGGCCGGCGGCCCGAACTATGTCGCGCAGTTCGGCCAATGGTCTGCCGACGGCCCGGTGGAGTGGGGAAACACGCCGTCCCCGCGTGTCTCGGCGCTGCTGAACACCTTGTCACCGCTGGTCGGCGACGAGACCGAGCGCACTTGGCTGCTGGCGGCTGCCCGTTCGGACGCCCACGCCTGGCGCACCGAGTTCGGGGTGGCCCATGACGAGAGTGCGTTGCGCGTGGAGTCGAACGTCTTCCGCTACCGAAGTGCGCCGCAGGTCATCGTTCGAGCCGAACCGGACGCTCGGCCGGCGCACGTCGTCCGGCTGCTGCTGGCCGCCGAACTCGCGGGCACCGAGGTGGCACTCAGCCTGGCGCCTGAGTTCGTGGCCGCACTGCCGGTCGCCACGACCGGCGCACTCGACCAGGCCCGCCGTCAGCTGGAGCCGATCTGGCGGGTGGAGTCGGCCGGCGAGCTGGCCAGCCGGGCCGCTGCCGGGCGGATCCGGGTGGTGGGTGACCCGGCTGAGGTGATCGGCGTCTTCGGTGCCACCAAGGCGACCCTGCTCACCGGCGAGGTCTTGGCGAGCGGACGCCGCGAGCTGCTGCCCTTCCTGCGCGAGCAGGTGGTCAGCCGGACGCTGCACCGCTTCGGTCACCTGCCGCCGGATCGGTGAGCCCGCGGGGCCGGCCCTCGGACCGCTGCAGGATCGGGCCAAGGCCGCGGCGTCCCCGCTAGATTGGTGCCAACACCACCAACGAAGGGGCGCGTCCATGGGCAAGATCAAGGTAGCCGGCACTGTCGTGGAACTCGATGGCGACGAGATGACCCGGGTGATCTGGGCGTTCATCAAAGACCGGCTGATCCTGCCGTATCTCGACGTGAACCTTGAGTACTACGACCTGGGCATCGCCAACCGCGACGCCACCGACGACCAGGTGACGGTGGACGCCGCCCATGCCATCAAGAAGCACGGGGTGGGGGTCAAATGCGCGACCATCACCCCGGATGAGGCCCGGGTGGAGGAGTTCGGGCTGAAGCAGATGTGGCGTTCGCCCAATGGGACGATCCGCAACATCCTTGGCGGGGTCATTTTTCGTGAGCCGATCGTGATCAGCAACATCCCGCGGTTGGTACCGGGGTGGACCAAGCCGATCGTGGTAGGCCGTCATGCTTTCGGTGACCAGTACCGCGCCACCGACTTCAAAGTGCCCGGCCCCGGCACCGTCACCTTGACCTTCACCCCCGAGGACGGCTCGGCGCCCATGGAGTTCGAGGTCGTGAAGATGCCTGAGGGTGGGGGTGTTGCGATGGGCATGTACAACTTCAATGATTCGATCCGAGACTTCGCGCGGGCGTCCATGAGCTACGGTCTGCAGCGCGGCTACCCGGTCTATCTGTCGACCAAGAACACTATCCTCAAGGCCTACGACGGGGCATTCAAGGACATCTTCGCCGAGGTGTATCAGAACGAGTTCCGGGCACGCTTCGACGAGGCCGGACTGACCTACGAGCACCGGCTGATCGACGACATGGTCGCCGCTGCCCTGAAGTGGGAGGGCGGCTACGTGTGGGCGTGCAAGAACTACGACGGCGACGTGCAGTCCGACACCGTGGCGCAGGGCTTCGGCTCGCTGGGCTTGATGACCTCGATACTGATGACCCCTGACGGCCAGACCGTGGAGGCGGAGGCTGCGCACGGTACGGTCACTCGACATTACCGCCTGCACCAGCAGGGCAAAGCCACCTCGACCAACCCGATCGCGTCCATCTTCGCCTGGACCGGTGGCCTGAAGCATCGGGGCAAGATCGACGGCACCCGGGACGTCACGGTCTTCGCGCGAACACTGGAGAACGTCTGCATCTCCACCGTAGAGTCCGGCAAGATGACCAAGGACCTCGCGGCGCTGGTGGGACCCGATCAGCCGTGGCTGACCACCGAGGACTTCTTGGCTGCACTGGACGCCGAGTTGGCCCGCCGCCTCGGTTGACATGGGGGTCAGCCGGGCGGTTGGTTAGGATTGCCGGGTGAGTGATCATGTCTGACCTGACGCTTTCCATCCTGCTCATCTTCGTACTGTTCTTCATCGGCGGCCTGTTCGCAGCTGCCGAGATGGCGCTGGTGACGCTGCGCGAGAGCCAAGTTCAGCAGCTGCGCACCAAGGGCAAGCGTGGCCGGGCCCTCGTCCAGCTGCTGGAGAACCCGAACAAGTTCTTGTCGTCAGTGCAGATCGGCGTCACGCTGGCAGGCTTCCTGTCCTCGGCGTTCGGCAGTGACTCGCTGGCCGGCAACTACCTGGCGCCCTGGCTGGAGGAGCTTGGCCTGGCGCCAGCGGTGGCCAGCGTCCTGGCCGTGATCATCGTCACCTCGATCATCTCGTTCCTGTCGATCGTGTTGAGTGAGCTGACCGCCAAGCGCTTGGCGATGCAGCGTCCCGAACAGTTCGCGCTCGCCCTGGCGCCGATGGTCAACGCGATCGCCAAGGTCGCCACCCCACTCATCTGGCTGCTCGACAAGAGCACCAACATCATGGTCCGCGTCCTCGGCGGTGACCCGGAGGCTGGTAGGGAGGCCGTCACGGAGGACGAGCTGCGTTCCATGGTCGCCAATGCCGACATGCTGGGGGACGAGGAACGCCGCATTGTGGACGATGTCTTCGACGCCGGTGACCGCAGCCTCCGTGAGGTCATGGTGCCCCGCACCGAGGTCGACTTCCTGGCCGGCAACATCCCCGCTTACAAGGCCATTCAGATCGTCCAGGACGCTCAGCGTTCGCGCTATCCGGTCATTGAGGACACGCCGGACCAAGTCGTCGGCTTCCTGCACGTGCGTGACTTGATGGGCATGGACACCGCCACCCGCCAGACACCGGTCAAACAGTTGGCGCGTCCGGTGCTGAGCCTGCCCGAGACCGTCAAGGTGCTCAAAGCGCTCACCGAGATGCGTCGCGCATCGTCGCATCTTGCCATCGTCCGCGATGAATACGGTGGCACTGCCGGCATCGTCACCCTCGAAGACCTCATCGAGGAACTGATCGGAGACATCACCGACGAGTTCGACGTGGTAGACCCCACACAGCGCAAGCACGAGGAAGTAGCCGACGTCGAGGGCCTCACCTCGCTGGAGGACTTCGCAGACCACACCGGCTACATCGTGCCGGAGGGCCCGTACGACACCGTGGCCGGATTCTTCATGTCGCGCTTAGGGCGCGTCCCGGCCCTGGACGATGTGATCGAGGTCGAACTCGAAGCAGCCGAACCCAGCGAGGACGGATCGGACAACTCGATCCGGGTGTCGATGCGGGTTTCCGAGATGGACGGGCGACGTATCGCCTGGATCGACATCACCCGACTGGGCCTGGCCGATGCGCCGGCAATGCGGTCCGGGCCCTTGGACGACAACGAGCGCGCCCGCCGCGAGGACGAGATGGCACGGCGCCGGGTGGCCGAGGCGTCCCAAGCTGCGGACGAAGCAGAGCCCGGCATCTAGCCCCAAGTACGGGGCAGACCGCCGGGCTCCATCCGCGCGCGAGGATCAGGCGTCCAGCATCTCGCCCGAGAGGTAGTCGGCGTAGGCCGGCAGGTCGAGCTGACCGCTGCCAGACACCCCGATCAACACCACTTGGCCTTCGCCGTCGTCCTCGGCCGCCCGCAGGTGTGCGATCGCGCCCGCGATCGCGTGGTTCGACTCCGAGGCCGGGAGGATGCCCTCGGCCCGGGCGAACAAGACCCCCGCGGCGAACGCGTCGCGCTGCTTGATGGCGACCGCGTCCATCAGCTTCTGGTCGTAGGCGGCGCTGACCAGCGGTGCCATGCCGTGGTAGCGCAACCCCCCGGCGTGCACAGGGTCGGGCACGAAGTCGGCACCCAGGGTGTACATCTTGAGCAGCGGAGTCTGGCTCGCGGTGTCACCGAAGTCGTAGCGGTACTCACCCTTGGTCAGTGAGGGGCAGGCAGCCGGCTCGCAGCCCACCACGCGCACGTTGGCACCGGCGGTGAGGTTGCGATGCAGGAACGGGAAGCTGATCCCGGCTGCGTTCGAGCCGCCACCAGTGCAGGCGAAGATGTGGTCGGGCAGCCGCTCACCCACCGACTCCAACTGCAGCAGCGCTTCCTGGCCGATCACCGTCTGGTGGAGCGCGACGTGGTTCAGCACGCTGCCCAGCGAGTAATTGGCGTGCGGGTCCTTGGCGGCCGCCTCGACCGCTTCACTGATGGCCATGCCCAGCGAACCGGGGGTATCGGGGAAGCGCTCCCGCATGGCCCGCCCGGTCTCGGTGCGGGTCGACGGGGACGGGGTAACGGTGGCGCCGTAGGTCTCCATCTGCATGCGTCGGTACGGCTTGGTCTCATAGCTGTTGCGCACCTGCCAGACGTCACAGGTCAGGCCGAAGACACTGCACGCGAACGCCAACGCAGCGCCCCATTGCCCGGCGCCGGTCTCGGTGGTCAGTCTGGTGATGCCGGCCAGCTTGTTGTAGTACGCCTGCGGCACCGACGAGTTCGCCTTGTGGCTGCCGATGGGGGAAGCGCCCTCGTACTTGTAGTAGACGCGGGCCTTGGTGCCGAGCGCAGCTTCGAGTCGGTAGGCCCGATACATCGGTGCGGGACGCCACAGCCGGTAGATCTCGCGGACTTCCTCGGGGATCTCAATCCAGCGTTCGGTGCTCAGTTCCTGCTCGATGAGCCCTGGCGGGAAGATGGCGGCGAGGTCGTCTGCCTTGACCGGCTGCTGCGTGCCCGGGTGCAAGTGCGGGGGAGCAGGAGTGGGCAGATCGGCCGCGATGTTGTACCAGTGCGTCGGGATCTGGTCCTCGGACAGCAGGATCTTCGTCAGGTGGTCGGTCATGGCAGAACGCTATCCGTTGAACCCCCCGATGGTCGGTGGCGTTCGACTGGTGGCTCAGGTGGCGCCCGGTCACCGCGACGCGAATGCCCTCACGGCCCTGACGCGTGGGTGCTGGAACCGTTTGTCCACGGAGAGGTCGATCCGGCCGCCGACGGCAGGTTGCTGATCAGATCGCGGGGACCAAGGTTAGAGTGGCGCAGGTGACAAAGGTCTTCACCGCGCTCGCCGCCGGGATACTGGCACTCGCCCTCGCCGGCTGCGCCGATCCGCCGCCGAGCGCGAACACCACCACTGACTCGCCGTCGACCACGGCCGTCGCGTCCTATCTGGCGTGCCTGATAACCGATGACAGCCAGATCACAGAGGGCAGCCCCAACCAGCAGGCGATCGATGGCCTCGCTCGCGCCCAGCTGCAGTTGGGTGTCGAGACTGCCCACACCGCCGCTGCGCAATCCGAGTACGCGAACGCCTTACAGGGTTTGGTCGACCGAGGCTGCGATGTGGTGGTGGGCGTCGGAGCGTCGTTCACCGACGCCATCTCGGCTGCCGCCCGGGCCAACCCCGAGGTCCACTTCGCATTGATGGACGCCACCCCGAGTTCGGTGCCGACGAACCTGCGTCCGGTGTTCTTCGAAACCCACCAGGCCGCCTTCCTCGCCGGCTACCTCGCGGCGTCCCAGTCGACCACCGGCAAGGTCGGTGTCTTCGGTGGGCTACCGGTGCCGGCGGCAACCATCTACCTGGACGGCTTCGTGCAGGGCGTCGCCCACTACAACACACAACAGAACCGTCAAGTGGAGGCGCTCGGCTGGAACATGGAGACCCAGGACGGCACCTTCGTCCGCTCGACCACCGACCCGTGGAACGACCCCGACGCCGGACGGGCGGCAGCTGCGTCCTTAGCCGAACAGGGGGCAGACGTCATCCTTGCGGTCGCCGACAAGTCCGGGTTGGGCGCACTCGGGTTGGCTCAGGAGTCTGGGGTCAGGGTGATCTGGTCCGACACCGACGGCTGCGTCACCCAGCAGGCTTCTTGCGCCCAACTGCTCGGCTCCGTGGTCAAGGATCGCGCCACAGCGGTCTTCGAGGTCATCGCGACCGAACATGCCGGACGCGGGGCCGCCGGTGTGTTCTCGGCGAACCTACGCAACGGCGGTACTCAGCTGCTGCCCGGTGGAGCCGGCTTCACCCCCGAACTGGCTGCCGAACTCGATGCGCTCACCAAGCAGATCATCGACGGCACGATCAAGGTGGCTTCGCCAGCTGCGATCGGCTGAGTACCGGTGCTGGTTGAGCCCCGCAGGTTCGGAGGCGGCGGCGAGCGCTGGGGCGGGGATGCCACACTGGGGCGCATGACCGATTGGGCCGCGCTACGGACGACCGCGCACCAGATGACTGCGCGCAGTTACGCTCCCTACTCGAAATTCCAGGTGGGGGCGGCAGCGCTGGCCGACGACGGCCGTCTGGTCCGTGGCTGCAACGTCGAGAACGCCAGCTTCGGGGTAACCCTGTGCGCCGAGTGCGGGCTGATCAGTGACCTGGTGGCCGGCGGCGGCGGGCGTCTGGTGGCATTCTGTTGCGTCGACCGGGAAGGCACAGTGATCATGCCTTGCGGACGTTGCCGTCAGCTGCTGTGGGAGCACGGCGGACCGCAGATGCAGCTGCTGACCCCGGCAGGGGTGCAGACGATGGCCCAGGTGCTGCCGCAGGCATTCGATGCGACCACGATGGACTATCAGTGATCACCGCGGCCGCCGACGGCTCGAGCCTGTCCAACCCAGGCCCCGCGGGCTGGGCATGGTATATCGACGACGACAACTGGGAGGCCGGGGGCTGGCCGCACGGCACCAACAACATGGGTGAGCTGCAGGCCGTCCTGTCGTTGCTGCAGGCCACCGAGCCGGCCGCCTCGCAACCGCTGAAGGTGCTGTGCGACAGCCAGTACGTGATCAACTCGGTGACCAAATGGATGCCTGGCTGGAAGCGGAAGGGTTGGAAGAAGGCCGACGGCAAACCGGTGCTCAACCAAGAGTTGCTGAAGAGCCTGGACGAAGCCTTGGCAGGGCGGGAGGTGAGCTTCGAGTGGATACGTGGGCACGCCGGACACCCCCTGAATGAGGCAGCCGACCTGCGGGCCCGGGCTGCGGCAACCGCATACCAAAACGGCACCCGGATTGATCGCGGGCCCGGT
>CALMKG010000234.1 GCA_937867175.1 uncultured Propionibacterium sp.
TCTCGCGATCAGGAGATTGTGGTTCTCAAACGCGTTGAGATTCACGCTGGCCTCAGCCATTTGCATGGTCAGGATCTCGAAGGTGAGACCGAACTTGAAGAAGAGTTCGTCCTGCCATTGCTCCACCAAGCCGCCAGGGACGACGACCAGGCAGCGCTCGACGTCGTCCCGAAGGATCAGTTCTTTCATGAACAGACCGGCCATGATGGTCTTGCCGGCTCCAGGATCATCGGCGAGAAGGAATCGCAGCGGCGTTCGCGGCAGCAACTCCCCGTACACGGCGCTGATTTGGTGGGGAAGTGGTTGCACGTCGCTTGTCGCCGCCGCGAGCATCGGATCGTACAAGCCTGCAAGCTTGATGCGCTGCGCTTCGGCCACCATCTTGAACTCGGTTGGAGCCGCGTCGAACGGCCGGCTCCCTGATGTCGACACCGAGAGTGAGGGCTCATCCCGCCGGAACAGAACGCGCTGACCAAGCTCGCCGGAGGGAGTCTTGTAGGTGACTTCGACCGCGTCCGCCCCATGGCGCTGGGCGAAAATCACCTGCACGGTCTCGTTGGCGACGACCCCTGTGACCCGCAACCCTGAAGCCAGCTCCTCGAGATTCATCGCTTCCTTTCCCCGTCGGTCTCCAGCCGTCCCCTGGAACAGTCCGGCGCGCCTGGGCTCGTTCTCTTACAATCGTGTCTCGCAGTCGCCAAGGAGAGCTAGATGAAGCGCGCCGAAAGGCAACAACTTGGCGCGGTCATCGAGGAAGTCCGCGCATGGATCAATACTGCCCACGATGTGCAACACCTTGCAGCGCACATGCCGTTGTCGGGACAGATCACACACCCTGACGCCGTCGACGAACTGCTGACAGCGCTCCGTGCCTGTGCGGCATCGGGGGATCTTGACGAAGCACGCCCGCTTCTCTCAACGACTTGGTTCGACGGACGGAAGAAGCTGCAACCCGCGCACGAGGCGGCAGCTCGCCTCACCGGACTCCATGCCGCTATCAAGTCGGATTCCAGCGACACTCGCCTTGGTGAGCTTCACAAAGACCTCAGGGATCGGATACTGCACGAGCGAGACGAACTCGCACGATTCCTGCCGTATTTCGGAGAACTTCGAACGACGGCCCGTGAGATGCTTTTCGAAGCGTCCCACCTGCCGATAACATTGAACGATGCGCTGTCGGCGGAGGAGATCGTAGCTGCGGAGCAGATCATCCATCTGGTCGAGAAGCGAGCCGTCTTGGCGCGCCGACTGCTGGATGGGTCGGAGTGCACCTCCGGAGCTAGTAGCGCATCCCATCACGCGTCGAAGGCCATGTACCACGCCGGCACGGCCCTCCTCGAAGCGGGTGCACTGCAACGGGTCCACGACGCAGCGTCGCGGATCACCTCCCGGATGTCTGCGGAGCAGGCTCAACTCGCCCAGATTCTCGACGATCTACGGGCGTGGCAATCAGCGGCAGCGCGAGCTTCAGCCGACGCCGACTTGCTACCGCTCACTCGCAATGGAGCTTTGTCCGAGCCCGAGCAAGCTGCCATTCACGCAGTTGGCGAGGTCTATGCGCGCCACGTGGGCGACTCCAGTGCTTACCACCCAGGACTGTGCGAAGCAGGTTCATGTGGCCGAGTCCACCAATCCAACGCGGCCCTCGCTTCCTATTACTCCCAGGCGACCAGGACAGGCCAAGGCCAGGTCGTCGTACAGGCGGCTGCGAGAGTCGCAGTTCAGTTGGAATCGGAACGGGTCGAACTTCGGAAAGTGCTGAACGACTTGACCGCATGGCGGCAGGCGGCGTCACAAGCGCTGCACGACGCGAAACATATGCCGCTGACCCAGGTGGATGTACTTTCTGCCTCGGAGCGCGTTTCGATGGAGTCGATTGACCGAATGGTAGGACTTCATGAAGATAACGCTC
>CALMKG010000235.1 GCA_937867175.1 uncultured Propionibacterium sp.
CATGCAGGTCGGGGGCCGGTTCGCTGGGCGCGAGGCTCAGATGTCGTAGTAGTGACTGGTGCGCCCGGCCTGACCTGCGCAAACGCCGGCTTGGCTCACGCTGGGGCCGCGGTGGGGCCTCCGGTGGCCGAATCCTCGTCGCTCCTGGCGAGGAGTTCCAGGGTCAGTTGCGCCTGGGTGCGGTGGTCCTCCGGTAGTGCCCGCCAGGCCGGGTGCGCGCCATCGAGGCGCGTGGCCAGAGTGGCGATGCGCCGCCGGTCGGAGCCGGTGAACTCGGCCCGCTCGGCGAACGGGTCGTCGATGCAGGCGAGCAACGCGGCGGCATCGAACAGGTGGCGGTCCTTGTCGCGCGAATCGGTCGTGTAGGCAGCCGACTTCAGGATCAAGGCACCGAAGGGGCGTGGGACGGAGATCGTCGCAGTGGTGCCGGGCGTGAGCTCCAGTCGGGCGTTCACCGTTCGACGCAGGGCCTGGGTGCCACCCTCGATACGGATCATCTCGTGGCCGAGCAGTCGCTCGATCACGCGAGGTGCCGGGTGGTCGGCGATGAGCACGTCGACTTGGTCTTCGTGGGCTCCGGCGACCAGGTCGACCTTCGTGGTGCCGCGGACGAAGCGATGCGCGGTGTTGTTGCGCGGGTCGATGCTCGGCTGGAACCGATAGCCGAGCGCCTCCAAGGCGGCGGCGACCTTGTTCGGCACGCCGCGCATGGTCTCGATGTGCAGCACGATGTCGACATCGTTGGTCGGGCGGACGATGCCGAGGCCGTGGTGAATGGTGTGGAGTTGTGTCATCAGTCCGCCGACCAGCGTCCAGCTCTCGGCTGGGAGGGCCGTGGCCAGTTCCGCGACGCTGGGCCATGGATCCGGCCAGCCGCCGGGGGCGGCGCTGACTTCGATGCGAGGGCGGTCGGTGCTCATCGGTACGACTCCAGCAGCTCGGCCAGTGTCCGGCGGCCGACGCCCCGGACGCGGGGGTCGATGCTGGTGGCCGCATCGAGCGCGGCGACGACGGAGGTGTCGACCAAGTCGCGGACGTGGTCGAAGTCGAAGCCGGTTGCGCGCAACGTGACGGGTCCGCTCGCGCCGGCCCGCAGGCCGAGGGTTCGCACCAGGGCGTCGAGGTCGTCGGCGGAGACGTAGCCGTCGATGCTCTCGTCGACTGCGGCGGTGATGCCGAGAGCTCTCGGGTTGGTTGCCGCCACGGTCTCGCGGAGTCGGGGGAGTGCTGCACGGTGGGCCTCGTAGGTGTGGACCTGGGCGCGGTCGCGCATCCGAGTTGCGAGGTCATCGACATCGTGGGCGACGGCGATCTCGCGCAGGGTGTGCCGTAGCCGAGAGGTTTGGGGAGCTCCCAGCCACACTGCCTCCTGGCCAGCGAGCAGGGCAATGGCTCCCCAGGCGGTGTGCTCAGCCCAGGAGCGGGTGCGGCCCTGGCGCTGGGACTGTCGGTAGCGATCGACCGAGGCCCGGTCGATCAGTCCACGCGCAACCCGGCTGAGGGCCCCGGAGTCGGCCAGGCGGCGGGCATGACGGGTCGACACCCCGAGGGCGTTCGCGGTTTCCCCGATGGTGAGGAACTCCTGACCAGCCATAACAGTTAATGTCCCATAGCGGACGTAATCTGTAAAGATCGGCTTGGTGTCGAGCGCGGATGTCATCGCGGAGCCTCGTGGTCTTCCTCGTCGCTCTCCGGGTCATCGTCGTTGCTGGACTTGCCCAGGAATGCGGCGTCGATGGCCCGCTTGGTGCGTTCGGAACTGCCTTCCATCAGGTGGGTGTAGGTCCGCAGCGTGAAGCCGGGGTCGGCGTGACCGAGGTACTCGCTGACTGCCTTGATGGTCTCGCCCTCGTGGAGTGCGGTGCTGGCGAAGAAGTGTCGTAGCGCATGGCAGCCGTTCTCCCGGAGGTCGGGCACTCCAGCGCTCTTGAGAGCAGGACGCCAGAGGAAGGTGTTGAAGTAGTTGCGTCCCAACGCCTTCTTCTCGCGCGACGTCAGCAGCAGAGACACAGTGGTCGACTTGCCGTCGACCACCATCCACGGCAACGCGACCTCCCTCGGCGGATAGGCCGTCATGTAGGCAGTAATGGCGTCCCGAACCGCGTCCGGCAGCGGGACCTTTCGGGTCTTGCGCCCCTTGGGCAGCCCGAACACCTGGCGGTTGTTGGAGAACAACTTCACCTGCCGACGGACGTGAACCTCGCTGGCTTCGAAGTCGATGTCATCGGGGGATAGCCCGAAGATCTCCCCTTGCCGCAGGCCAAGTCCTGCGCCGAGCCAGACCACGAGCTGATAGCGCGCAGGCAACTTGTCGCGCACCGCGAGTACCCGGTCACGAGTCCATGGCACCAGCTTCTTGGGATCGGATCGGGGTTTGCGCACCGAAGGCGCCTTGCACGGGTTCTTTGGGATCAGCTCGTCATCGACTGCCGCGGTGAAGACCGTCGACACGTTCGCGAACACGACCTTTCGGTAGGTCGGAGCAAGGCCGCTCAGGCTACGAAGCCAACTCTGGATGGTCGACGGTTGCACCTCGGACAGGAAGCGGTCGCCCAGGTGAGGGAAGGCGTGCAGGCGCATCCGCAGTTCGACGGCCTCGCGGGTGGTCTCTTCGAACGTCTGGGCTTCGATCCACTTCTTGGCGTAGGTCTCGAAAGGGATCTTTCCCGCGTCAGGGTCGACGTACTGGCCCCTGACCAGGTCGGCCGAGACAACAGCGCAGAACCTGTCGGCCTCCACCTTCTTCTTGAAGGTCTTGTTCCGCTCTCGTCCGTCAGGTGCCCGCCACCGAACGCGGTAGGACTTGATGAGCGAGCCGTCAGCGGCACGCCGTTCGCGCCTTTCAACGTGCGCCATGAGCCAAACCCACATGCTCGTGGAGCCACAGCCGTACTTCGGCGGGGTCGTAGCGCAGGAACCGGCCGACTCGGAAGGCAACGGGGCCGGTGCCCTTGTGGCGCCACTGATAGAGCGTCGCGACGGGGACGCCGAGGAAGTCTGCGACCTCCTCGACGGTCATCAACCTGTCACTGACGGGTAGGTGCATCCCTTCGTTGTGGTGGTCAGAGGCTTCGCTCATGGTGGATCGATCCTTCCTGCGTGGGTCCGTTGATCGAGCGCACGAACGCCGCCCGCTCTGTGGCTGAAGTGGGAGAGACAGGCCTGCGTGGCTCCGGTGCGTGAAGCCGCCGGTCGACGGTCACCAGGAGGCGCGCTTTGGTGGGGACGTCGAGAGGTACGTGTCGTGCTCGCTGTTCCTTGACCGCGCCGGCGCTGGACAGGTCGATACGTGGGATGGTGACGCGCAGGAGGTAGCTGCGGTCGCTCGCGCCAGCACAGGTGATCGCCGCGATACGTCGGTCGATGTGCGTGAACAATGCATCAAGGTGGCGGAGCTGGTTGCCGCGGATGGCGTCGGCAGGGGAGAGGTTGTTCATGCGGGCAGCGGCGAGTGCGCCGTCGGCTGCGGCGAGGCCGTTGCCGACCAGCCCGCGGAGGTTCCGGGACTGATCGACGAGTTGGCGGTAGGTCTCGTGTCGGTGGTCCCACTTCGCTGCGATCTGCTCGCGGCTCGGGCTCTGGTTACAGAGCTCCACCGCGCCCCGGCTGACGATGCGTTGGGAGTCGAAGATGAGTCGCAGGCTGTAGGCGTCGGGTTGGTGGCGCAGGTGGACGAGCAGGTTGTTCTGCGCCTGCAGCACGCCTTCGAGGCCGGGGAGTGCGGGTCCGTCGACGAGCTGGACCGGGGGACGCCAGCCACGCTGGTCGACGCTGTAGTCGGGCTTGTCATAGCCGGCGTGGGCGGCGCAGACGACGGCGGCGCGGCCCAGCCCGTCTGCCTCCGCGATTGGTTCCCAGCCGGGAACGGCAGCGCTGTAGTGCCGGTCGAGCCCGGTGAGTGCCCGGGCGACTTCGGCGGCGTCCTTCAGGACCGTCATGGCCTGGCGCTCGGTGAGGTTGCCGTAGTCCAGACCGGCGGGGAAGTCGTGCTCGCCGAGTGCCGCTGCTTTCGCTGCACGCCGCCACAGGTCAACGACGTGGTTGGGGTGAGGTGTGGCGAGCTGGTCCAGGTCCGGCAGGGGAGCGGTGTACGCGGTGCGGGCCTGGTCGAGGCGGTGCCGCAGTTCCTCAGCCGGGCCACGGCTGCGCGGCGTTGCTCCGCCGAAGTCACCATCAGGGTTCGACGCTCGGACGGCTTGCTGACACCACAGGGTCAGACTCGTGCGAAAGGACGCGATCAGGACGACCTCGTCGGATGTGAGGGTGTCGAGGCCTTGCTGGTTGCGGGTGATCTGCAGGAGTGTGGCGAGTTCACCGCGCAGTGCCGCCGTGTTGTCGCCGTACATCAGAACCCACTGGCCTCGGGGTTCGGGTTGTCGCGGTCGCGGGCGACGTCGAGCATGTCGAGGAGCAGTTCGACCTGGAGTTTGTCGACGCCGTGGTCGGCGAGCTCTTTGACGGCGCTGACGGCGACGGCGTGCAGTATGGCGAGGTCGTCGGTGAGCCCGTGGGTGTCGAGGGCGGGCACGTCGTCGCCGTGGATCAGGTCGAGGTACAGCAGAGCGTGCTCGTACTCGACCGAGCCGTCGAACGTGGCTGCCTCATCGGCGAGCGCTGCGATGTAGGAGCGGGCTTCGGCCAGGGTGACCGCGTGGGCGAGAAGCATGAGGATGTCCCTTCGTTGAGGATCAGGTGCGCGCACCGCCACCGTCCGCCCGAGAGCCGGATGTGGGACGGGCTGATTGGCTGGTCTGTGGACAACGGCTGGTTGTCCACAGACCGCGCGGCCAGGGTCAGGAGGCGTGGCGTTCGAGCTCGGCTTCGACCTGGCGGCGTGCGGTGACGTCTTCCATCACGAACTGCACGAAGTCGGCGTCCCGATCGGTGACCGAGGCTTCGCCAGTGGGGAGCGCGGCCGGCTCGCCGGGCCAAGTGGTTTGGCGGGTGGGACGGTCGCGGTCGAGCCGGGTGCCGCAGGCGGCGACCCAGTCCCGCAGCCGGTGCCGGGTCTCGGCGAAGTCACGATGCCACGCCAACGGTGACGACGGGGACGCGTCGGGGCTGTAGGAGTTCAGCCAGTGCAAGTGCAGCGCGGACAGTTCCCAGACGAGTTCGTCGTGGCGATGCCACATCGGCGGTACCTCGTTCGGCGCGAGGCCGTAGGTGCCGCGCAGCCAGTGCACCCAGGCGTTCAGGTCGAGCCACTCGGCCTCGGCCTCGTCAGCGGTCAGAGTGTTCCAGTTGATCGGCCCCAACGGTTCGCCCAACGACGCCGACTCGAAGGCTCCGGGCCATTCCTGCTCGGTCCCGTCGGCGGCTGGGTCGTTCGCGTTGAAGTTCTGCCAGGTATCGAAGACGGGATGCCGCTCGACATCGAGCACCGACGGATCCGCGCCGGTCCGCTCGGGAGTCTCGTCGGTCATGGTCAGATCCCGACAGCGGTCGAAGACGGCTCGACCGTGCGCTGGGTGTCCCGACCGGAATCCGGTCCGGTGGCGTGTTCAGCAGCGGGGCGTTCGACGCTGTAGCGGGTGCGGGAGGTGTCGTGTCCGATCTGGCGGGCCACGAACTCCTCACGCTGGATGGAATCGCCGTCACGGTCGAACTCGTACTCATGGACGTAACCCGATGCCACGAACTGGTCACCGGTACGGAAGCGGGCGTAGGCACGCTCGGCCGCAGCCTTGAACATCACCATCTCGCAGAACTGCGGGTCGAGCTTGGTGAAGGAACCATCCGGCTCCTTGCGCCACCTCTCGACACCGACCCTGGCGCGGAACCTGGCGACGTCGCTCTTGCCGTACGTCAGCTCGGGTGCGGTGGCGATGAACCCGTGCAGGCTCATCTGAGTGGGGATCGTCATCGTCGACTCCTGACCTCACGCGACGCCGCGGTCGGCGATCGCTCCTTCTGGTCAGGTGCGCGGCAAGCGGCGCGTTCGACGACCTCCAATGGCTTGAGCCGAAATAAGTCGGGGGCTGCCAGTAGCCTCTTGTGAGGACTGGGAGGTGAGGGCGATCGCAAAGATTCACGGCACGTACGAGTACGACGATGATGACCTGACCCCGGGCAATAAGAAGGAGGGTGGGCTTCATCAGAATCTGTTCGACGCGGACGGCAACCTGAAAGGGAGCGCTCGCTTCGTGCCCGATGAAGAGCAGCCGGGTGACCCGTTCGACTACGGGTACGTTGATCCATACCTCGCAGCACAGATGGCAGCCGAAGCAGCGGAGGAGGAGCGCCGCCGGCAGCGCGAGCGAGAAGAGAACGCAGAACTCATCGCCAAGGTCTTGACGGCATTGGCGGCCATCGCCTACGTCAAAGCCAAGCCCCACGCCCAGCGGCTATGGCGCGAAAGGCTGGCGCCAGCGATGGAGGCCAGGCGTGACGCGCGTATCGCGCGAAAGCAGCGGCGACAAGAACGCAGGGATAGGAAGAAGTCTGGTGCCGCGGAGGTCGAGGTCATCGAGGCGACGGTGGTGGATACAGAGTCATCTCATCTTCCGGCGGCGCAGGCGTACCGCCGCGACATGACCAGCGCCGAGGCGCAAGCTCGGTACCTGATGGCGCTGGCTGCAAAGGCATTCAGTGAAGAGCAACTGCGCCTCGTCGCTGACGCAAATATCGTAGAAGAGCCGGACTTCCTGGAACTGCAGCAAGTTGTGGCTGCTCTTCCTCAAGATCAAGTGACCGGCCTCATTCAGCAGTTGGAACTCAATCCTTCAGTGCTTGTCGAGGAGGGCTTCGACCTGGCGAGTTTCCTCGAACGGCCTGAAGAGCAGGTCGAACTGCGGCCTCAGCAAGGAGACTGACACAGCGAAATCCCCGTCCTCGTGCAACTGGCGCTCAGCGCGCGGCGTGGTTGCGCAACATTCCCTCTGTTTGATTGCGACTGCTCCGAACAATTGTGGCGTCCGTCCGGGCAGTCCAAGGCCGCAAGTCGGTCACCAACGGCGACGAACTGCGGAGCAGAACAAGCGCGGTTCCGAACGGGAGCGTCCTGATTGCTTCGGGCGGCAGGATGGGCACCCGCCTTGTTGACCGTTGCAGGGACCGGGATCCGTAGTCGCCGACGGAGATCGTGTCGGTCTTCTCGTCGCGTTCGCCGATGAGGGCGGAGAGGTCTTGGAGGTCGCGGGCGGAGGAGGTGCCGCCGAGGATGATCTTGGCGATGGAGGCGTCCCAGATGGCGCCGGCTGCGTGGTCGCCCCATTTGTCGCGTACTTGGGACAGGGACTGGAGGACGGGCAAGGTGGTGATGCCGGTGCCGCCCCCTTCTGCCATGAGCACCGGCAACGACGGGAGCGGGGACAGGTTCCCGATCTCGTCGAGCGCCAGCAGCAGCGGAGGGTCGAGCCGAGCACCCGCCGAAGCGGCTGCGAGGCGACGGGCGGTTTCGACGAGGTCTTCGATGAAGGCTGCGACCAGGGACCACGAGGCGCCGGCTCCGGCGCCGGTGGCGAGCAAGTAGAGGGTCCCGTTGCTGGTGAGGAACTCGACCGGGTCGAAGTGTTCCCCGGGACGTGGGGTGACGGCATCCAGGACACGGGGATCGGCGAGGCAGGACAACGCCAAGGAGACGCCCATCCAGATCGAGTCCCGGGTGCGGGCGTCTGAATGGATCATCGAGTCCAGCGATTCGCCCCAGCCGGCAGCTGCGTTCGGGTGGGAGGCGAGGATCGCGACGGCGTCGCTGGCCGATGACGGGGACAGTGTCCAAGCGAACAGTTCGGCCGGGGTTCGGTGGTCGAGTGCTGCCGCGTGTAGCAGGGCTTGCAGCGCGGTCCGGGTCTTGCCTTCCCAGAATCCACCGGACTCGACGCCGCCCGCGGACAGGCCGGTGGCGGAGGCGAGGCCGGTGGCGCGGATCATCGCGGTCAGTGGGTCTTCGCATCCCCGTACGGGGGACCAGCGCAGGCCGGAGGGAAGTCCTTCGGCGAGCCGTTGCGGGTCGAACACCGCGACGGGCCCAACCCTCTGACGGGCGGTGATGGTCGCGGCGATGTTGTCGGGTCGGGTTGCGGTGGTCACGACTGCGCCGGGGGCGTCGAGGATGGCGTTGATGACGACGTGCAGGCCTTTGCCCGAGCGTGGCGGTCCCAGTAGCAGGATCGAGTCCTCGACTGAGGCCCAGACCTCCATGCCGCGCGATCGTCCGAGCAAGTATCCGACGTCGCTGGGCTGGGCGCTGGTGAGGCTGGGCCGCAGGGTCGTACTTCGTGCGAGTAGCGCCTTCTTCGACGCCACGGTCGCGACGTCGCTGCGGGTCGCGACACCGACCAGTCGGCGGGGGTCGTGCTGGGTCTTGTGGCGTAGCGAGTCGACCTTTCGCAAGATCAGAAACCCGGTCGCGAGCAGAGCGACAACGAGGACGGCGAGGACGGGCCAGTAGACCCACGGTGAAATGTCGGCACCGAAAACCCTGCCTGGGTCGGCGGGGTCGCCGAGCACGCGGAAGCCTGCAGCCCAGCCGGCGGTGGGCTGCTCAGTCCTACTTACCCAGGCGGTGAGTGCTGCGGCACCGCGCAGGAGTGCTGCAGCCGCGCCGGCGACTCCGATAGCGATGAGAGCGAGGTTGACGAGGGCGTCGTCGACCGGACGTCCGGCGGTGTTCACGAGGCTTCTCGTTCCGATCCGTTGGTGTCTTCCGGCGACGGCCAGGTGGCCCCGGACGCTTCGCCGACGAGCACGACGTCGCCGGCCGTCCGGTCGAGTAGCGCCACGGGCAGGCGCAGGTCGAGCGTGCCGTCGGAGTTGCTGTGGGCGCGGTGCACGACGATCGCGACCACGACCTCTTCGTCGGGTTGGAAGCCTTCTCCGATCAGGGTGCCTGCCCGCACGCTCACCGATAGCTGTCCCTCGTGGGCGTTGCGTTCGTCACGGATTGGCTCCGGAGTGCGCTCAGACGCGGCGGTCGATTCCGGCGTGTGGAAGTCGGTGAAGACCTTCCCGTCGGGTTCGTGGACCTCGACGCGCAGCGCTGATCCGCGGTCGGTGGCGATGCGGTCCAGGAGCGGCCTCAACTCGCCACGCGTGAGCGCTGAGGCATCGTTGGAGAGTGGTTCGTCATCGACGGTGACGCTCAACGATCCGGCGTCATCGACCCTGACACGGACCAGCGGCAGGACCACGGGGATACGTGGCCGCGATGTGGAGCGCCGGTAGGCGGTGGCCGGGTTCAGCAGGCTCATAGTCCGACCACCTGCGGTTCGACGACCGGCTGTTGCTGGCGCTCCGGCGCCGTACGCGTAGCCGCAGAACGGTCAAGGCCTGGCGGGTCCCCGTTGCTGACTTGTGTGGTGTCGAGTTGGTCGAGGACGCGGACGGCGGTGGCGCGGACCCGCTCGGCGGTGGACTGGATGACCTCCACCGGGTCGCTGCCGGGGACACTGCTGGCCCAGCTCGACACATACGGGATCGTGTAGGCGCTGGTGTCGAGGCCGTGGGCCGCGCCGATCATCAGGGCTACGGATTCGGCTTCAACTTCGGCGATGCCACGGTGCAGCACCGCGTCACGGGAGGCGGTGTCATCGTTGCTGCGGGTCTCGGGGGAGTGGAGCATGACGTGGCCGAGTTCGTGGGCGAGTGTCTTGACCTGGGCTGCTCCGTCTATGTCGCTACGGACGCAGACCTCGTGGGTGGAGAAGTCGGTGATGCCGTTCGCGCCACCGATCGCGTCGGCGCTGGGGACCTGCTTGAGGGCGAACCCGTGGGATTCGACCTGGGAGGCGAGTCCCTCCCAGAGCCCGAGCGGTGCTTGCCCCGACAGCAAGGTTGGTGCCGGTTGTTCGGGGATCGGCTCACCGTCGGTCTGCGTCACGTCCCACACATACGCGTGCCGGAGCCCGACCAGCTTGGTGCGGGTTGTCTCGCCGGGTTGGGCGCGTTCGCCGCGGCCCAGACGCCGCCATGACTCGGCACTGTTGGGGGTGCGGGAGGCGAACCGAGCTGTAACCGGGGCGAGGATCCCGTAGCCGGACTGTCCCTTCATCACCTGTCGGCCCAAGGTCTGCCACTGCTTGAACCCGGCGACGTACGTCGGGGTCGCTGACGGAACGCGGCCAGATTGGAAGGCCTCGTAGTGCTGCAGGTAGATCAGCATCGTGTTGTTGAAC
>CALMKG010000236.1 GCA_937867175.1 uncultured Propionibacterium sp.
CGGACTCATGCACGAGCATCGTGTGGTGGCGGAAGAGCTTCGGAATGCCGAGCGCCGCCACGCGGAACAGCTTGAGGGCGCCGGACAGGACATAGGCGTCGAGCGCGGCAAGCATCTCCTTGTCCCGACCTGCAAAGTCGTCCGGCGCCGCGACGAGAGACCGGACGAATGCCTTCTCGTTGGAGTTCGCGACTGTCAGTTCGACAGGCCCGTCGTTGTCATCCTCGTCCTCGGCCGAGCGATCGAGGTCGTGGAAGTCGCTACCGCCCATGTAGTCGTCGGGCGGGTCGAGGCTGACGATGAAGTCCTTGGGGAAGATGTCCTGGGCGTCCTCCGGGTCGACGAACACGTTCGCGAAGGGGGTCGCGGTATATCCGACGTACTGGGCGCGCTTGAGTTCGTCGAGCAACTGGGCGATGAGGCGGTTGATCGCGGTGCGTTCCTTCGCCTCTGCGGCGTCTTTCTTCGGACGTGTGGTGTTGATCGATGCCTGGTCTGCCTCGTCGTCGATGATCAGCGCCGGGATCTCCCCCAGATCGGTCTTCGTCGACTGCAGGTCCCGCACGAGCTTCTTCAGCACAGCGGAGTTCTTCTTGACGACGGCGATGCGAATGTCGGGCGTGTGGATGTTCTGCTCGTGGTAAAGCGGCCGCGCCGGATCGACGAGGTGATCGGTTTGCC
Organism: uncultured Propionibacterium sp.; assembly: GCA_937867175.1. Classification (GTDB taxonomy): domain Bacteria; phylum Actinomycetota; class Actinomycetes; order Propionibacteriales; family Propionibacteriaceae; genus Brooklawnia. Next base: position 682 of record CALMKG010000236.1, read on the forward strand.
GGAAGTCGAGGTACCCGAGGCCGGCCTTGAGGAGCTTGTAGTCGTCCTTGGAGCCGGTCAAGCGACGGATGCCAGGGAACCCGAGCTCCTTCGGATCCTTCCCGTAGGAGACGAACCTGCCCTCCTGCCAGTCGACGTCGCCGTCTCCGATGTAGTCGACCGTCGCGATGAGCTCGTGATTGTCACGGGCAACCCCGCCGAGGATGTTCTCCTCTCCGATGAGCTCCATGTCCAGACGGCGCTGCGTCTGTCCGCGCAGCAGCTCGATCGTGCCGGTGAGGACGATGACGAGCTTGTAGCCGGCGTCGATCGCCTTGGCGATCACACCCGTGAAGTTGGCGGTCTTCCCGGACTGGACATGGCCGACGACCAGGCCTTTGGACTGGTACGGGTCGCTCCTCGTGGGGTTGGCCAGGCGCTTGACCACTTCATCGGTAGTGCGGTCGAGCTCGCCGACGGCGTTGGCGCTCCAGCCCTTCCCTTCGAGGACGCCGCGGTAACCGTCCCAATAGAAGGTTCTCTTGGCGACCGCGTCGCTCGTGTACCAAGGGTCCCAGTCGGCAGGCTTGCCCGAAATCACCACGGCACCGGTCATGTTGACTGGAAAGGCGTGGTCGATCCCTTCGTGTGACTCGGGGGAGAACCCGAGGGCGTTCAGGATCGCCTTGCGGCGGTCGGTGGTGTTCGGTGCAGAGTCCGTCGACCAGGACGGGTCGTTCGCGGAGTCCCACTTGGTGAGCTGGATGTGAAACTCGTATCGGGCGGGCTCGTTCACGTCCGCCGAGGTGAGCTTCGCGACAAGGTCCGACTCAGTGAACTTGGCCGTGACACCGGCGTCCTCGAGCTCGAACTGGACTCGCTTGAGCATGGGCTTGGGGCTGGCCTTGCTCATGCTTCGCACAGCGGCGACCACGGCCTCGGTATATGGATCGGTCACGTCAGGCTTCCTGGGCAGTGGGAACGGCAACGAAGGTGTCGAGCGGCTGGCCGGGCGAACCGGCGGTCCGGCCGGACACGTTCACACGGTAGGTCACGTCACTGACAAGGTCGCTGTGGGGCACGACCGAGCGCAGGCGCTGCCGGGTGACCGCGGGGAAGTCGTCGTCCACGAGGTAGGCCGTAGGTGTCGTGCGGAGCACGTAAGCGGTGGGATACATCGCCGCGTCATCGTCATCCCAGCCTTCGGAGGAGAGGCGGCTGACGAACCGATCGCGTGTGCCGGTCAGGCGCTCGCGGATCTCGTGGATCAGGCCGGGAAGTCCGACACCGTCGGGGTTGCCGCCCGCGCGGGTGACTTGGACGGACACCAGCCACAGAGAGCGGCCCGGGCTGGGTTCCAGCTGGCCGGCACCGTGGATCACATGCGTCCGTGACTCGCCGAGGGTGGTCTTGACCTCAGCGTCGAACGCGGGGAACGCGTAGTCGTGCTCCTCCGCGAGAGGTCCGAGCCACCAATCGATGACGGTGTACTCGTCGAAGGTGTCGAGAAGTGAACGAAACAGCAGGAGTTCTCCGACCAGGCCGATCTGCTTCTCCTCGGAGATGCGCGGTTTGGCCGCCAAGAGCGCCTTCATGTTCGTCATCGCGGCGGACGTCGCCGCGGCGAACGTCGCACCACCACGCATCGCCTGGACCACGGAGATCACCAGCCCGTACGCCTCGGCGTACATGCCGCGCGCGTCCAGCGTGAAGCGCGCCCACTCCTGGCCATTCCGAACGTCGACGCCAGTGGTGACACGACGCAGCGAAGCGGAGTCGAGCACCATGCCCTTGCGTGGCGTGAGCACCGAGATCTTCTGGCCGGGGCCGTCGATGGTGATGTCGACCTCGGGAGAGTCGTTGACGTGGTGGACGGTGACCGTCCCACTGCGGAAGTACTTCTCAAGGGTGTCCGGGCTCAGTTGGTCCGTCGGCGTCGTCATTACGGTCACTCTCCTTGGGGACGCGCTGATTGCGCCTTGATCGCGGACAGGAGGATGGCCTGCCAGGCGGCGTCCTCCCGCTTCTTCTTGGCGCCGCTGCCGGTACCCACGAAGTGGTCTTCGAGCAGTAACAACAGCAGGCTCTTGACGAGAGGGGCGTCGTCGATGTCCAGGCTCCGGTGCCCGACGACGGCCTCACGGTACTTCGCATTGAGGACGAGGCAGTGGTCGTCGACGTCGATCCTGTAGACCTGCGGCTCGGGCAGGACACGCCACTTGACGTCGATCGGGAAGACGTCGTTCGGCTCGGTGTGTTCGCCGAACGCATCCTTCACGATGCCGGGGAGGCCGTCGCCGGGAAGCGGCGCCTCGATCGGGGTGGCCGACCGCTGTCTGGAGATCTTCGTCGCTTGCTTGACGTGCTCGCGGTAGGTGGCGAGTGTCGTGCCGTCGGCGCTGCGGGCGTGAACGAGTGCGCTGCGCAGCTCGTCGTCGAAGGTGGTGCCGACCTTTTCCGGGGTGATGGTGCCGTGGTTCTCCAGCTCGACCGTGAGGTCGACCTCGACGCGGGCGAACGCGAGGTCCACCCTCGGTGTCGCCAGTCCGAT
>CALMKG010000237.1 GCA_937867175.1 uncultured Propionibacterium sp.
GTTCGCCATTGAAGTCCTGGTCTGGATCATCGCATTCGAGCTGGCGCCCAGCACTGTGGTGGCGCCCACGCCGGCGATCGCCCGGGCGGCGTCGTCCTGGGTTTCAACGCCACGCCTGTAGGCCTTGGCCGCCACACCAGACCACTGGTCGTCGTTGGCCAGGTTGCGGGGCTGGATCGAGTCTGAAAGCGTGTTCATCGGCTTCTGTACGTCGTCGATCCAAGAGAACGCTTTCAGCGCCATCTGAACTGGCGCGATCGCGTTCTGGAGGAGTTCGCCGATGCGGTCGATCAACCAACGCGCTCCCTCAATGAGCTTGTCGAATGCCCAGACGATGGCATCGGCGAGCCACCCGACGACGAGTGGGTTGGCAAGGGCGGCATTGGCCGCTATCTGCGCCTCGCCGCACTTGGCACTGACTGTACCCAAACCGCTGGTCAGGGACGCGATGGTGGCCTCGAACGTCGCCGCGTTGAACTCCGACACTGCGCACTCCTCAGTAGGCGTTGTCGACCGATTCGGTGATTTGGCGCTCGAGCGCCTCGTAGGCGCGGGCGTTTTCCCGCAAGGCGGTGGCTACCTCTGACATCGCCGCTTGTCCGTCCATGCAATGGCGGGCGACGAAGTCGCACACGTCGTTGTTGGCGTTGACAGCGATAGCGAAGGCCAACGCCGCCAGACACGACAAGTGGAGCCCCTGGGCAGCACCGACAACCCCCTGGGCCACCGCAGCCTGAGCGTCCCAGAGCGTTGCGTCCGCTCGCAGTGCCTCGAGGCACACCTTCAGCTCGGGATTCACTTCACACCTCCCGCTTCAGCTGGGTCATCGTGGACAGGACTGCGAACAGGAGGTCATCCGCCTCACCAGTTGTCGTAGGGGGGCTGGTCGCAGCTTGTTTCACGGCGGCACAGATGGAGAACACCGGCACGGACGCTGCCCACGCCGGGTCGATCGTGACGTCGACCACCCGGCCTGATTGCACCGTGACAGTAACCGGCCCGGCCGACGCGGTGGGTTCCGGCGCAGCCGTCTTGCCCTGAGCGAGCCGCAGGTAGTGCTCCGCGGCTTCGTTGAGGTTCACGTGGGGTCCAAAGTCGAGGCCAGCTTCGGCGTCGGTAACCGACGCCGCCAGGGCTGCCCGCGCTTCGTCGTCAGTCACCGTGGGCGGGGTGAAGCGTCCCGGCAGGGCGGCCAGGGTGCGCAGTTGGTCTTGGTAGGCGGCCGTGATGGCTGCAAGGACGGTCTTCCCTAAGGCGGTGGGGCGGATCTGCTCCTGCCAACGGGGCCGAATCGTAAGCTCACTCAACGTGCCGGACGCGTCCACCACCGCTTCAACGATGCGCGCCGGGTCAGTGCCGACGCTGCGGGAGGGGATACGTCGTTGCACCATCTCGGTGACGGCGCGAAGTTCGAGGACGCTACGCATCATCGCGATCGCTTCATTGTCAATCTCGGTCACGGGGGGCTCCTGAGTCGAGGTTGTTGGAGGCCAACAGACCGACGCAATCGCCTAGCTGCGGCCCTTGGCTGCTGCCAAGTCGGCAAATCCGGCCGTGGGGTGCGCGCCGACTACACGCAGCGACCAAGAACGGCACGCGCCGAACCCACCAAAGGGGGGTCGGTCAACTTGTTCGGCCCCCCTCTCGCACGGGGGTTCTCGGTGTCAGACGGCGAACCGATTGGCGCCGTGACGATCGGTGGCGCGGTACGTGGTGTTTGCTTCGGTCACCATGCGGGAGATGTCAGCCAGCACCTGGCGCATGCCGTTCATCCCCTCGGTCCAGCGGGCCTTGGCTTCCTGGTAGGCCATTTGGGCGTCACCTTCCCAGTTAGCCTTGAGCTGTTGCAGCTCGGCGTCCATGGTGTCGAGCGCGGACTGGATGTTGGCTGCACCCGAGGCGAGGTCGCCGGAGGCACCATCGAGGGCGCCGTGATTGACCTTCAATTCCATGTCTGTCTTCCTTCTTTCCGGCCTCAGACGGCGCCCATGCGTGAAACGAGCGAGTTGAACGTGCTTTGGTGCTCGGTGTCGGTGGTCTCGTAGTCGGCCTGCGTGGCGCGCAGGTTCTCCTCGAAGTCGATCAACGCGCGGGTCACCTTCGAGGCGTCAGCGTTCCATTGCGCCATCAGGCGCTGGAAGGCGATGGACGCCGGGCCCACCCAGTTGGAGCCGATCGCCAGCATCTGGCTCTCGACGGTCTTGATTCGGCCTTCCAGGTCGTTCCTGGTCGAGTTGACCGTGTCTGCGCCCTTGCGAATTGCGCCTTCGGCTGCGGAAATCTGTCCCGCCATCATCCCTCCGTTTCGTGCGTCCCCTCTGGGGGTGGATTTGCATCGAGCCCGTCCTGTTGGACCAGCGCGGTCCACACTATCGAACAGGACGTCAATCAACGTAAACGTACCCACTGGCCGATCCTGTGCACGTTGCCCGGTGAGCACCGAGGACGCCGAGTGCGTCTCGGCATTCTCGGACGCGTGGCGGAGGCCGCGGCGAAGGTCTCACTAGGCGTAACGCGACAGCGGAGGTCAGTTCACGTCAGGATGCGGCGTCGGTGCGCGCGAGCTGGGCGACGATGCGTCCGTGGTCGCGTGACAGGTACTGGGCTCGTCCGGGCGCCGTGCGGACCGGCTTGACCCGCCCGATGACCGCGCCCTCCTCCGGGTCGCCGGAGAGCAGGATGCCTGTGGTGCCCAGTTCGGTGAGCGTCTGCATGACCGGCTCGTACATGCCCCGGGACGCGCCGCCCATGCGCCGCGCCACGATCAGGTGTAGCCCGATGTCCTGAGCTTGGGCTAACAGGGGCTGCAAGACTGCAACTGGGTTGCCGGCGTTGGTCGCGACGAGGTCGTAGTCGTCGACCAGCACCCACGCTTCGGCGCCATGCCACCACGACCTGGTCCGCAGCTGTTCGGGAGTCACATCATTGGGAGGCAGCCGCTTGCGCAGGTACTCGGCGAGCCCGCCCAGTTCAGACGCTGCCTGCTCGCGGGTGGTCAGGTAGCCGGCCAGGTATTCGTCGGGGATTTCGCCCAGCAGGGACCGCCGCAGGTCAACCACGAACAACTGCGCCTCTGGGGCGGCCTGACGGTGCATGACCTCGTGAGCGATGGTGCGCAGGAAGGTGCTCTTGCCCGATTTGGCGTCGCCCAGCACGAAGAGGTGGTTTTCGCGCTGTGGGTCGAAAGTGAGTGGGCCGAGACGGGATTCCTCGACACCGAGCAGCAGGCCGGGAACGTCGGGGAAGCGGGTGTGCAGGTCGTCGAGGGTGACCAGCGTGGGCAGCAGCCGCAGCTTGGGGCCGGGGTCGCCGGGCCAGGCCTGGGTGATCCGCGCCAGGGTGGTCGCCACACCGGTGGTCACCGTGTCAGGCTGCGAGTCGCCGTCGGCTCGCGGCAACGCCACCAGCACGTGGTGGCCGCCGACCTCGAGCCCGCGTCCAGGGCGTTTCTGCGGCACGAGTTGGGCAAGCTTGCGATCGATATCGGAATCAGTCGGGTCTCCCAGCCGCAGCTCGAGGCGCGAACCGAGGACGTCCTTGATCGGCT